>NZ_KI912266.1:2296742-2300041 GCF_000235425.2 Pseudofrankia saprophytica | reverse complement strand
TGATGGGCCTCGGCCCAGTCATCCCCGACGAACAGCAACCCCGGTTCCCTTCCCAGCTGTCGATCATTCAACAGAGCCTTCGGGAAGGATCGCGCACACCCTAATGGATCAGTGCTCGACGGCACGACATCCCACCGGTCGTCTCACCCTCCCAGCGAACCAGCGGCGACACGATCTAGGACTAGACCTCGATCATCAGGCCTGGCGAAACGAGTGCTCGACCGCTGGCGGCTCGGACACCAATCCATCACGGATAGAACCGGTGCAGCCCCATTAGGCGAGGGTGTGGAAGCGGTTCTGGGCGGGCTCCAGGCCTTCGCCGACCAGCGCCTCCACCGCGTCCGCCGCGCGGTCGACCAGGAAGGGAACTTCCTTGCGTTCCGGCACGGCGAAGTCCCGCAGCACGAAGTCGGCCGGGTCCATCCGCCCTGGCGGGCGGCCGATGCCGAACCGGACCCGCAGGTAGTCACGGGTTCCCAGCGACGAGGTGATGGACCGCAGCCCGTTGTGCCCGTTGTCCCCGCCGCCGCGCTTGAGCCGCACCGCGCCGAACGGGATGTCGAGCTCGTCGTGCACCACGATCAGCCGCGCCGGGTCGACCTTGAAGAACGCCCGCAGCGAGGCGACCGGCGGCCCGGAGACGTTCATGTACGTCCGGGTTCTCGCCAGCACGACCGCCTCGCCACCGAGCCGGATCTGGTCGGCGTCGGCGCGGGCCTTGTGGGAGCGCAGCCGGGCACCGTGCCGCTCGGCGAGCGCGTCGACCACCAGGTAGCCGGCGTTGTGCCGGGTGGCGGCGTACTCGGCGCCCGGGTTGCCCAGCCCGACGACCAGCCAGGCCCCGCTGTCCTCGCCCGCCATCCCTTAGCCCCGCCGCTATCCGTCGTCGTGCCGTGAACTTGCCGTGTCAGGAGGTCGTCAGAAGGACCGGGTAGGTCAGAAGACGACGAGGCGAGCGACGACCGGCGCGGACCAGCTGTGCTGGCCCGCGCCGGGACGTCTCGCGACGGTTGGCCGTCCGGCCGCCGTTACTCGGCGACGGCCTCCGCCGGCGCGGCCTCGCCCTCGCCGGTGTCGCCGATCTCGGCCTCGTGCTGGGCCGCGGTCGGCTTGAGCAGCACCTGGACGACGACGACCTCGGGATCGATCTCCAGGGTCACGCCGTCCGGAAGGTCGAGCTGACCGGCGGAGATGCTCGAACCGGGCTCGAGGCCGGCGACGCTGGCCTCCAGACCGTCCGGGATGGAGGTGGCCGGCGCGCTCACCGACACGGTGTTGTTCTGGACGTCGATGATGGCGTCCGGGTGGGCGTCACCGACGACCGTGATGGGCACGTCGACGGTGACCTTCTCGCCACGGCGGACGAGAACCAGGTCGACGTGCTCGAAGGTTCCCCGGATGGGGTGACGCTGGATGTCCTTGGGGAGCGCGAGCTCGGTGGCGTCACCCAGGTCGAGGGTGAGCAGGACGTTGGTGCCCGCGTCGGTCTTGAACGCGTGCATCAGCTCCCGATGGGACAGTGCGACGTGGCGCGGTGGCTGACCGTGACCGTACAGGACAGCCGGAACCTTGCCGGCCCGACGGGTGCGACGAGCGCCGCCCTTCCCGAACTCGGTGCGCGGCTCCGCGGCGATGCGGACCTCGGACATGGCGGTGCTCATCCTCTCACGACTGGCTCAGCTGCTGGCGGGACCTGGACGACGACAGGTCTCGTGCGGAGAAGCACAGCGCCTGTGTGTCTGAGTCTGTTGTCTGGAAGCAGAGCCAGATGTCTGGAAGCAGGACCAGACCCGGACACCACCGTCGTCATCAGGATCGCGGCTCTTCACAGTACCCGACGCGGGTCCGGCATCATGCCTGTCCCCTCCCCACAACACCGTCGGCAATGCCGTGGGATTCACCGGCGGCGGCGACACGCGGTACGGGAACGCGCCGGGACCGGTCGGCGCGCCGTCGGCGCGCGGCCGCCGCCGGATAGGTTCTCCGGGTAAGGCAGACCCCTCGGAAGGAGCCCCAGCTGTCCACCGAGCTGTCCATCGGACCCACCGGATCGGCACCCGCGCGACCGGCCACGACCGTCCGCGCGCCGGCCAAGGTCAACCTGCACCTCGGGGTCGGGCCGCGCCGCGCCGACGGCTACCACGAGGTCATCACCGTCCTGCAGGCCGTCTCGCTGTATGACGAGCTGACGGTGACCGCGCTGCCCGGCGCCCCTGAGGAGGTCCGCGCCCCTGGCGTCGCCCCCGCCCAGGGCGCGCCGGCCGTGGCCGTCACCGTCGAGATCACCGGCGAGGGCGCGGCCGCGCCGGGCGGTGCCGGCGCGGCCGACGACGTGTCGGTGGTGCCCACCGACGCCGACAACCTGGCCGTGCGGGCGGCCCTGCTCGTCGCCGAGGCCGCCGGCATCCGCGGCGCGCGGATCCACCTGGCGCTGACCAAGGGCATCCCGGTCGCGGCCGGGATGGCCGGCGGCAGCGCGGACGCCGCCGCCGCGCTCGTCGCCTGCGACGCGCTGTGGGGAGCCGGGCTGTCCGCCGAGACGCTGGCGCAGCTCGCCGCCCGCCTCGGCAGTGACGTGCCGTTCCCGCTGACCGGCGGCACGGCGCTCGGCGTCGGCCGCGGCGAGCGGCTCTCCCCGGTGCCGAGCGCCGGCGAGTACCACTGGGTGTTCGCGCTCGCCGACGGCGGCCTGTCGACGCCCGCCGTCTACCGCGAGTTCGACCAGGTCGACGACGGCCGGACGGAGCCGACGCCGGCCGACGCGGTGCTCGCCGCGCTGACCACCGCGGACCCGGCCCAGCTCGGGGCGGCGTTGGTCAACGACCTGCAGGCCCCGGCGATCCGGCTGCGCCCGGCGCTCGGCGACGTGCTGGCGGCGGGCCGGGCGCACGGCGCGCTCGGCGCGCTGGTCTCCGGCTCGGGACCGACCTGCGCCTTCCTCGCCGGCGACGCCGAGCACGGCGCGCTGCTCGCCGCCGGGCTCGAGGCGAGCGGCCTGGCGCGCGCCGTGCGCCGGGCGACCGCCCCGGCCGCCGGCGCGACGATCATCACGGGCTCGACGGACGGCGCCATCCCGGCCCCGGCCTAGCTGGACGACGGCGAAGGCGTCTGCTCGGAGAGCTCGAGCCAGCGCTCCTCCAGGGCGGCGATCTCCGCCTCCAGCTCGCCGACCTCCTTGGTGATGCGCAGGACGCCCTCGTAGTCCGACGGGTCGTGGCCGGCGAGGCCCGCGTGCGCGGCCGCGACCTGGGCGGCGAGCCGGTCGAGGCGGCGCTCGATGGCCGCGAGCTCCTTGCGCG
>NZ_KI912266.1:2270218-2296642 GCF_000235425.2 Pseudofrankia saprophytica | reverse complement strand
TGGCCGCCGGCGCCGCCGACCCCGCCGGCACGCTGCCCGCCCGCAGCCGCAGGTACTCGTCGACCCCGCCGGGCAGGTGCCGCAGCCGGCCGCCGAGAATCGCGTACTGCTGGTCGGTCACCCGCTCCAGGAAGTACCGGTCGTGCGAGACGGCGATCAGCGTGCCCGGCCACGAGTCCAGGACGTCCTCCATCGCCGCGAGCATGTCGACGTCCAGGTCGTTCGTCGGCTCGTCGAGCACGAGGACGTTCGGCTCGGCCAGCAGCACCAGCAGCAGGTGCAGCCGCCGCCGCTGGCCACCGGACAGGTCGGCGACCCGGGCCGACAGGTGCTCGCGGGCGAACCCGAGACGTTCCAGCAGCTGCGCCGGGGTGAGCTCCCTGCCGTCGACGACGAACGTCGTCCTGGTCCGGTCGAGCACCTCGCGCACCCGGTCGCCGGCGATCGCCGCGAGCTCGGCGAACTCCTGGTCGAGCACACCGACCCGGACGGTCTTGCCGGTCTTCACCACCCCGGAGTCGGGCGTGATGGTCCCGGCGATCAGACCGAGCAGGGTCGACTTGCCGGCTCCGTTCGCGCCGAGGATGCCGGTGCGCTCGCCGGGACCGATCCGCCATTCCACGTCGCGCAGGACGGGGCGGCCGTCGAAGGAGACGGACGCGTCCAGCAGGTCGATCACGTCCTTGCCCAGCCGGGCGGTCGCGAGGCGGGAAAGCTCCACCCGGTCACGCGGCGGCGGGACGTCGGCGATGAGCGTGTTCGCGGCCTCGATGCGGAACTTCGGCTTCGACGTGCGCGCCGGGGCGCCGCGGCGCAGCCAGGCCAGCTCCTTGCGCATCAGGTTCTGCCGCTTCGTCTCGCTGGCGGCGGCCTGCCGGTCGCGCTCGACGCGCTGCAGCACGTAGGCGGCATAGCCGCCCTCGAACGGCTCGACGATCTGGTCGTGCACCTCCCACGTCATGGTGCAGACCTCGTCGAGGAACCAGCGATCGTGCGTGACCACCAGCAGACCGCCGGTGTTGCGGGACCAGCGCCGCTTGAGGTGGTCGGCGAGCCAGGTGATGCCCTCGACGTCGAGATGGTTGGTCGGCTCGTCCAGAAGGACGACGTCCCACTCGTCCAGCAGCAGGGCGGCGAGCGCGACCCGGCGGCGTTGCCCACCGGAGAGCTCTCCGGCCCTGGCCTCCCAGGGGATGTCGACGACCAGCCCCGCGATGACGTCGCGCACCCGGGGGTCACCGGCCCACTCGTGCTCCGGGCGGTCGCCGACGATCGTCTGGCCGACGGTGCGCGTGTGATCGAGCGTGTCGGCCTGGTCGAGCACCCCCACCCGGACGCCGCCGCGGCGGGTCACCCGCCCCGAGTCCGGCGACACCTGGCCCGAGAGCAGGCCGAGCAGGCTGGACTTTCCACCACCGTTGCGTCCCACCAGCCCGATCCGGTCGCCCTCGTTCACGCCGAGCGTCACCGAGTCGAAGACGACCCGCGTCGGGTACTCCAGGTGCAGGGCTTCCGCTCCAAGAAGATGGGCCACCCTTTCACCCTATGGTCAGGCAGGTTCGGGCGAGGAGCGCCCGAACCTGCCTGACCTGTCGGCGCCGGGCGTCCTCGCCAACGCGAAAGGGCCGCCGGAGACGTTCCGACGGCCCTCTCGACGCGCGGTAGGTCAGCTGGCGGGCGCGGGGGCCGAGCTGGTCGCCGCGAGCTTCGCGAGGCGGTCCGAGGTCGGCAACCGGACGTCACGGACCAGCCTCGTCACCTCCATCGCCTTGATGATGTAGAAGCTGGTGTCGATCTGCCAGAGCCTCACCCCGTGCCGGGCCGACGTCGGCTCGGCGTGGTGCAGGTTGTGCCACGACTCGCCCATCGACGGCAGGCACATCCACCAGACGTTGCCGGACCTGTCGCGCGACTTGTACGGGCGCCTGCCGGCCACGTGGCAGATGCTGTTCACCGACCAGGTGGTGTGGTGCAGCAGCGCGACCCGGACCAGGCCGCCCCAGAAGAACCCCCGCAGGGCCGCCTCGAACGAGCCGCCCCACAGCCCGCCGATGAGCGTCGGCAGCGCCAGGCTCACGAACGCGCAGATCGCGAACGTCCGGCTTACCAGCACGATGTCGCGGTCGTCGAGCAGGTCGGGCGCGTAGCGGCGCTGGTCGGTCTGCTCCACGTCGAACAGCCAGCCGATGTGCGCGTGCCACAGGCCCTTGGTCAGCGCGCGCGTGCCGGGGCCGTAACGCCACGGCGAGTGCGGGTCGCCTTCCTGGTCGCTGTAGGCGTGGTGGCGGCGGTGGTCGGCGACCCAGCGGATGACCGGGCCCTCGATGGCCATGTTGCCGAACACGGCGAGCGCGATACGAACGGGCCTGGATGTCTTGAAACCGCGATGGGTGAAGTACCGGTGGAAACCGACCGTCACCCCATGGCCGGTGATCGCGTACATGAAAGCGGCAATCACCACGTCGTGCCAGGTGATCCATCGGTCCCACAGCAGCGGGACGGCGGCGACCAGCGCCGCGAGGGGCACGAGGATGATCGTCGCGAGCACCACCTGCTCGATGCGGGCCTTCGCCATCCATCGGGGGGCGCTGGTGTGCTCGCCACGGGGGGTGTCCGCGGAACCGGGCGCCAGGCCCACGGCCCCGTCCTCCCGATCCGGCGGGCTGGAGTCAGTCGGCGGCACCGTCTCGGTCGTCGCGGTCATCGCGGCATCCTGTCTGTCGCGGCAGGTCCACACATCTGGTCCTCTTGGGCTCACGGTAGCGGTCTGGAAGGTTCGTCGGACCCCATGACGGCAACCGTCACGCAAACTCTTTCGGTCCGCTTGTGGCCTCTAACTACCCGTCCGCCGACCGGTTACCGCTCGGCGAGAGTTTCGTCCGCGTCGTGACGTTCTGTGCTTTCTGGTTCGCTCCGCGCGGGCACGACACTCCTACATTGGTTCGCTCCGTGCGGGCACGGCACTCCGGCCCCGTACTCGCTTCGCTCCCACGGGACCTCCGTGCCGTGTCCTCCTCCGCTCACGGGCGCTCCGGCGACCTCCGCTGCGGCCCAACCACGTTCGCTTCGCTCCGTGGCCGGGCCTCCGCGGAGGCACGCCTCCGCGCCGCACGGTCACTTCCGCGCGACATTGTGAATAAAAGAACGAAAACCAGTTGAATCATGACCGGGGGTCCAGGGGCGAAGCCCACTGCCGTGGGGTCCGGGGCCCTATCCCGGGGCAAAATCACGTGGGAGCCGCCGGGTCTTACCCACTAACCACAAACCAGGCCCGACCACCGATGGGGTCCAGGGGGCGAAGCCCCCTGGCGCGGGGTCCGGGGCTCGGCCCCGGGGCAAAATTACGGCCTCCGGCGAAGTTGACCGAAGGTCAACAAGCATGGAGGGCCGGCGCGCCTCGCTCCGCCGCCACGACTCGAACGTGGACTAGAAGAACCAAAATCTCCTGTGCTGCCTATTACACCACGGCGGACCGCGAAAGCAGCAGAAGTCTACCATCACCCGGTCGCGCGGCGTCTAATTCCCACCGGGTCCGGGCTGGCCCGGCCAGCGCGGCTCACCATGGTCGACGCGCTGATGGAGCGGCCGGCGCGGCGCCCGGTCGACGCGCCGTCGTTCTTCTCGCCGGCGGTTTTCCTGGCCCGTTTCCGTCACGGATCTTTCCGCGTGCTGGCGCGGAAATGGCGGTCGGGGGTGGGACGAAGTGAGGAACGTGGCCGGGTAGGGTGTGGGCGTCGACGGGAGCGCGGGTTGGGCGCGGTTCGGGCCCGCTGCGGATCACAGGGGGAGCGGTCGTGACCCAGGGACGTCTGGCGGCCACCATCGTCTTGGCGGCTGGCGCGGGGACCCGGATGCGGTCCGCCACCCCGAAGGTGCTGCACCGCGTCGCCGGGCGAAGTCTGCTCGACCATGTCCTCGCCGCCGCGGGCCCGCTGGGGGCGCGGCACACGGTCGTCGTCATCGGTCACGGGCGCGAGGAAGTCGCCGCGTCGCTGCGGCACCGGGACGGTGTGCGCACCGTCGTGCAGGACCGGCAGGGCGGCACCGGGCACGCGGTACGGGTCGCGCTCGGCGCGCTGGACGGTCTTCGTCCCGAGGACTGGGTCGCCGTGCTGCCCGGCGACACTCCGCTGCTGACCTCCGAGACGCTCGCCGCGCTGCTCGCGCTGCACGCCGAGCGGGGCGCGGCGGCGAGCGTGCTGACGGCGGTGATGCCCGATCCGACCGGCTACGGGCGCATCGTGCGTGATCCGGCGGACGGCGGGACGGCCGGCGGGTCCGTGCGGGCGATCGTCGAGCAGCGGGACGCGGACGCGGCGACCGCGGCGATCCCGGAGGTCAACGCCGGGGTCTATGTGTTCACCGTCGGGCTGCTGCGCTCGGCGCTGGCCCGGCTGACGACGGACAACGCGCAGGGCGAGGAGTACCTCACCGACGTGATCGGGTTGCTGGTCGCCGAGGGCGAGCCCGTCGCGGCGCACGTCGCGCCGGACGCGGGCGAGACGGCCGGCGTCAACGACCGGGTGCAGTTGGCCGCGGCGGGCGCGGTGCTGCGCGACCGGCTGGCACGGGCGGCGATGCTCGCCGGCACGACGATCGTCGACCCGGCGACCACCTGGATCGACGCGGGCGTGACGTTCGAGCCGGACAGCACGGTGCTGCCGAACACCCATCTGCGCGGCTCCACCCATCTGGCCGCCGGCAGCGTGGTCGGGCCGGACAGCACCCTGACCGACACCGTCGTGGACGCCGGCGCGTTCGTCGAGCGCAGCACCGTCACCGAGTCATGGATCGGCCCGGGTGCCGGGGTGGGCCCGTACGCGCATCTGCGGCAGGGGACCCGCCTCGGCCCGAACGGCCGGATCGGGGCCTACGTCGAGACCAAGGCGGCCGACATCGGCGCCGGGACCAAGGTGCCGCATCTCGCCTACGTCGGCGACGCGACCATCGGCGAGCGGTCCAACATCGGCTGCTCCACGGTGTTCGCCAACTACGACGGCGTCCACAAGCACCGGACCATGATCGGCT
The DNA here is from genome assembly GCF_000235425.2 of Pseudofrankia saprophytica. Taxonomy (NCBI): domain Bacteria; kingdom Bacillati; phylum Actinomycetota; class Actinomycetes; order Frankiales; family Frankiaceae; genus Pseudofrankia; species Pseudofrankia saprophytica. Next base: position 2,291,614 of record NZ_KI912266.1, on the reverse strand, counting down.
CGGACGTGAAGATCGGTAGCGACACGGTGCTCATCGCCCCGGTCGTGATCGGCGACGGTGCCTACACCGGCGCCGGGGCCGTGGTCCGATCGGACGTCCCACCGGGGGCGTTGGCCATCACCGAGGGCCGGCAGCGCACAATTGAGGGGTGGGTCGAGCGGGCCCGGCCGGGAACGGCGGCGGCCGCCGCGGCCGCCGCCGCACAGCGGGCGGGCGAGACCTCCCCGGTGGAGGAGACCTCTCCGGCAGGCGACGCACAGCCGACATCCGAGCGTCTGGCCGTGAACTAAGCCACATCACTCCCTCACCGTCCCGCATCGCTGGCATTCGCGACCAGGGCAACGGAACCTAGGGGGCTGGTTGGGGCCGCCACGGGCGCCAGGAGACGTCAAGGAGACACGGTGGGCTACCAGACGGAGAACCGGCGCAGCCTGATGCTCTTCTCGGGCCGATCCCACCCGGAGCTCGCGGCCGAGGTCGCGCAGCAGCTCGGCGTGCGGACGGTGCCGACCAGCGCGTACGACTTCTCCAACGGAGAGATCTTCGTACGGTTCCAGGAGTCCGTCCGCGGCTGCGACGCCTTCGTCCTGCAGGCGCACTCCGCGCCGGTGAACACCTGGCTGATGGAACAGCTGATCATGGTGGACGCGCTGAAGCGCGCCAGCGCCAAGCGGATCACCGTCGTCGCCCCGTTCTACCCGTACGCCCGGCAGGACAAGAAGCACCGCGGCCGCGAGCCGATCTCCGCCCGGCTGGTCGCCGACCTGTTCAAGACCGCCGGCGCGCACCGGCTGATGTCGGTCGACCTGCACACCGCGCAGATCCAGGGCTTCTTCGACGGCCCGGTGGACCACCTGTTCGCCCTGCCGCTCCTGGCCGACTACATCGAGAGCAAGGTCGACGCCTCCGAGGTGACCGTGGTCGCGCCCGACTCCGGCCGGGTCCGGGTCGCCGAGCGCTGGACGGACCGGCTCAACTGCCCGCTCGCGATCATCCACAAGCGCCGCGACAAGGACGTCCCGAACCAGGTCAAGATGTTCGAGGTGGTCGGCCAGGTGGCCGGGCGCACCTGCGTCATCGTCGACGACATGATCGACACCGCCGGCACGATCACCAAGGCGGCGGAGGCACTGAAGGCCAACGGCGCGAGCTCCGTCATCGCCGCCGCGACCCACGGGGTGCTGTCGGGACCGGCCATCGACCGGCTGAAGAACTCCGACATCAGCGAGGTCGTGCTGACCAACACCCTGCCGCTGCCCGCCGACGCCAGGCTCGACAAGATCACCGAACTGTCGATCGCGCCGCTGCTCGCCGCCGCCATCCGCGAGGTCTTCGAGGACGGCTCGGTCACCAGCCTCTTCGGCGGAGACGCTTGATCTCTGGTTCGCTCCGTCCGGGCGGCGCGCTCCGGCCCCTTACTCGCTTCGCTCCCAAGGGACCTCCGCGCGCCGTCCTCCTCCGCTCACGGGCGCTACGGCGACCTCCGCGCCGCACGGTCACCTAACGCCGAACGTCACCAAACCGAAGCAGGCCCATCCGTAGGGCCACTTCGCTGCGCTCGTGGAGTGCCCAAACGGGCGCGAAGACCGCCACGAGCGAAGCGAAGTGCCCATACGAGCGCTGTGGTTTCAGCTGGTGACGACACAACGGCACGCAACCCAGCTGGCGCGGAGGCGCACCTCCGCGGAGGCATCCCTACGAGCGAAGCGACGTAGGGGTGCCGCAGCGGAGGTCGCCGCAGCGCACGTTCGCGGAGGAGGACACGGCGCGGAGGTCCCTTGGGAGCGAAGCGAGTAAGGGGCCGTAGCGCCGTGCCCGGACGGAGCGAACCAGAGACAGAGCGAACCAGAAATTCAGCCAGCCCTTCAAATCCAGCCGGGGAACCACATGCGGGCTCGCCAGCCGGAGAGTGGGATCTGCTGGGCGGCGAGGATCGGGTAGAAGTAGGCGAACAGTAGGACTACGGCGATCAGGTAGACGCCGACTGACAGGGCGCCCACGAGGCGTCTGGTGTCGGATGCCTCGCGTGGGCCCAGGGCCAGGCCGGCGGTCGCGGTGATGCCGAGGACCAGGAACGGCAGCAGCGGTAGCGCGTAGAAGAAGAACATCGTCCGGCTCGGGACGAGCTCCCAGGGCAGGAACGACGAGGCGAAGCCGACCAGTACCAGCGCGGCCCGCCAGTCCCGCCGGACCACCCACAGCGCCACCATCACGACCAGGCAGGCCGTACCGACCCACCAGACGGCCGGGTTGCCGATGGCCAGCACCTCACGCGAGCAGCCGCCCGCGGCGGTGCAGCCCTTCTGGCCGAACGCCGGGCCGTCGTAGTAGTAGGGAACCGGCCGGCCGAGCACCAGCCAGCTGAACGGCGCGGACTGCGCCGGGTGCGGCGAGGTCTTGGTGGTCAGGTGCTCGTGGAAGTTGAGGATCGCGTCCTGGTAGGCCCACCAGCCCCGCCACATCGCCGTGAACCCGTTGCCGTAGGCGTGCCGGTCGTAGCCCCCGTCGGTGACGAACCAGCCCGTCCACGTCGCCAGGAAGGTCGCGATCGGCAGGGGGACGTAGCAGCCGAACCAGGCCGGCACGTCCCGTCGCAACGCGCCCAGCATCGGCTGCCGCGCTCCCGCGGTCCGGCGGGCGCCCGCGTCCCAGACGATCGCCAGCACCGCGAAACCGAGCAGCGTGTACAGGCCGCTCCACTTCACGCCCATCGACGCGCCCAGGAAGAACCCGGCAGCGAGCCGCCAGGGGCGCAGGCCGAGCTTCGGCCCGTAGCGGGTGTCGCGCTCGCGCGCGGCCCGATCGCGCTCGTCCAGGGTCGCGTCCCCGATGGACACGCCGTCGCCGCCGTCCGACGAATCCGCGGCCGCGGATTCGGACGTGGCCACCGACGCGGCCGAGTCCGCGTCCCGCGGCCGCGCGGCGGTGAGCGCGGTCATCCGGTCGGCGAGCTTCGCCCTCCCGTAGTCGCGGTCCAGGACCAGGCAGGCCAGCGCCGCGACCAGCAGGGTCATCAGGAAGATGTCCAGAATGCCGATCCGGCTCTGGACGAACTCCAGCCCGTCGAACGCCAGGAGGAGCCCGGCGAAGCAGCCGAGGATCGTCGAGCGGAACATCCGCCGCGCCGTGCGGGTCAACACGAGCACCGCGATCGTCCCGAACAGCGCCGACGCGAACCGCCACCCCAGCTCGGGGTTGCCGTGCACCGCGCCGGAGCAGTCCGTATATCCGAAGATCTTCTCCGACGCTGCCATGAACCACTTGCCCAGCGGCGGGTGCACGACGTAACCGGGGCCGACGCAGTTCTTGCTGTCCACCTCGTAGCCGTGGGTCATCAGACCCCAGGCGTCCTTGGTGTAGTAGACCTCGTCGAAGTAGATGCCCTTCGGCTCCGTCAACCGCCAGAACCGCAGGATGCCGGCGACCAGCGTGACGGCGAGCGCGGCCAGCCAGCCGGCGAGGCGGTCGGACGGCATCGGTGGGCACAGCCGGTCACGCAGTGGCCCGCGCCCGCTTGGCTGACCGGCATGGTCGCCGTCGCGCGCGTGCCCCACGACCGCGGGCGCGGCCGGGCCGGCATCGGCCAGGGTCGGATGGGCCGTCGTCGTCACGGTCACGCCATCAGCGTAGGTCGTCCGAACTGAAAGACTGCGCGGTGTCCGAACGATGCGGGATCACGATCTTCCCGGCCGAACCCGGAGACCCCCGGACAGACGGTGAGGCGGCGGCCCGGAAGCCCGCCCGGAGTCACCGGCCGGGAGAGGAACGGGCCGGCCGACGAGGATGGGCCGGCGGCACGAGCAGGACGCGACCAGGCGAGACAGCGGGACAGGGGCGGCGAATGACCGGGGTGCTGATCGTGTGCGGGGCGCCCATCGGCGACCCGCGAGACGCCAGTCCCCGGCTCGCCGAGGTGCTGACGACGGCGGACGTCGTCGCCGCCGAGGACACCCGGCGGGTCCGGCGGCTCGCGCACGCGCTCGAGGTGACCATCACCGGGCGGATCGTCTCCTGTTACGACGCGGTCGAGGGCGCCAGGGCCACGGCCCTGACGGAACAGCTGCTCGCGGGCCGGACGGTCGCGCTCATCACCGACGCCGGTATGCCGGCGGTCTCCGACCCCGGTTTCCGGGTGGTCGCGGCGGCGGCCGCCGCCGGGGTGACCGTCACCGTCGTGCCCGGACCGTCCGCGGTGACCGCGGCGCTGGCCGTCAGCGGGCTGCCGAGCGACCGGTTCACGTTCGAGGGCTTCCTGCCGCGCCGCGGCGGCGAGCGCCGCTCCCGGCTGCGCGAGCTCGCGACCGAGCGGCGCACGATGGTCTTCCTGGAGGCTCCGCACCGGCTGGCCGCGAGTCTCGTCGACCTGGCCACGGTCTTCCGCGCCGAGCGCCCCGCGGTGCTGTGCCGGGAGCTCACCAAGACCTGGGAGGAGGTCGTCCGCGGCGACCTCGCCCGGCTGGTGGGCTGGGCCCAGGATGGCCGCGAGATCCGCGGCGAGCTCACCCTGGTCGTCGGCGGCGCCCCCGGAACCCGCGGGCGTGCCGTTGTCGACGGGCCGGCCATGGTCGACGAGCATGCCGTCGCCGTCGGGCATGCGATGGACGACGAGGAACCGCTCGGGCCGCCCGCTCCCCCGACCCTGGCCGAGCTCGCCGCGGCGGTGGCCGGCCACGAGGCCGCCGGCCTCTCCCGCGCCGACGCCCGCCGGGCGGTCATGACCGACTACGGTGTCGCCCGCGCCGACGTCTACGCCGCCCTCGTCGCGGCACGGGCCGCGGCGAGGCGGCAGTAGGCGGCGACGTCCAGGGTCTCGCCGCGGGCGCCTGGGTCGATGCCGGCCGCGGCGGCGATCCGGTCGACGGCGGCGGGCGAGCCGGCCCAGCCGGCCAGGGCCGAGCGCAGCGTCTTGCGGCGCTGGGCGAACGCCGCGTCGACCGCGGCGAACACGTCGGCGCGCAGCGCGTCCGGCGCGGGCGCCGGCCGGCGGGTGAACGCGACCAGCCCGGAGTCGACGTTCGGCACCGGCCAGAACACCGACCGCGGCACCGGCCCCGCCGAGCGAGCCTCGGCGTACCAGGCGAGCTTGACGCTTGGCACGCCGTAGACCCGGCCGCCCGGCGGGGAGACCAGCCGGTCGGCCACCTCCGCCTGGACCATGACCAGGCCGCGCCGGATCGACGGGATCCGTGCCAGCAGCCCGAGCAGCAGCGGTACGGCGATGTTGTACGGCAGGTTCGCCGCGAGCACGCCCGGCGCCTCCTCGTCGACTGCCTCGTCGACGATCACGTCCTCGGTGACCGTGGCCGCCCCTTCCGGCCCGTCCGGCCCGTCCGCCCCTTCCGGCTCCAGGGACTCCGCGGGGGACGACAGGTCGGCGGGGTCGAGCCGCAGCGCGTCCCGGGTGAGCACCGTGAGGCGCCGGGCCACGGCCGGGGCCAGCCGGGCGGCGGCGGTCGCCGGCAGTGCCGTGGCCAGCGCCGGGTCGACCTCGACGGCGACCACCCGGCGCGCGGCGCCGAGCAGGCCGAGGGTCAGCGACCCGATCCCCGGCCCCACCTCGAGCACCACGTCGCCCGGACCGATGCCGGCCAGCCGTACCAGCCGGCGGACCGTGTTCGGGTCGACCAGGAAGTTCTGCCCACGCTTCTTCGTCGGCCGCAGGTCCAGCGCGGCCGCGATCGCCCTGATGTCGGCGCCGGACAGCAGCCCGTCCGCCCGTCCGCCGGTCGCGGCGCCCTTGGCGCTCGCCGAGGCGCCCGTCACCACCCGCTCGCCCGCCGGCGTGCCGCCTACCAAGGTCCGAACACTCGCTCGGCGGTCGCGGCGACCGTGACAGCCAGCTCGTCCACCGCCGCGCCGCGGACCTCGGCGATCGCGCGCAGCGTCAGCGGCACCAGGTAGGGGCCGTTGGGCCGCCCCCGGTAGGGCATCGGGGTGAGGAACGGCGAGTCCGTCTCGACGAGCAGCAGCTCGGCGGGGGCGACGGCCGCGGCCGCGCGCAGCCCGTCGGCGTTCTTGAAGGTCACGTTTCCGGCGAACGACATCACGTAGCCGGCGTCCGCGCAGGTCTTCGCCATCTCCTCGTCACCCGAGAACGCGTGGAAGACGACGGTCGCGGGCGCGCCCTCCTCGGCCAGGATGCGCAGCGTGTCCGCGTGCGCCTCCCGGTCGTGGATCATCAGTGGCCGCCCCGTCTCCTTCGCGATCGCGATGTGGCGGCGGAAGCTCGCCTGCTGGGCGGCGTGCTGCTCGGGTGGCGTCCGGAAGTAGTCCAGCCCGGTCTCGCCCACGGCGCGCACCTTCGGCAGCCGGGCGAGCGTCGTGAGCTCGGCGAACGTCTCCTCGTCGACGCCGTGGGCGGCCTCGTTGGGGTGGATCGCGACGGCCGCGTAGACGTCCGGGAACTCGGCCGCGACGTCGGCCTGCCAACGGCTGGTCGGCAGGTCCACCCCGACGGTGACCATCCGGCGGATGCCGACGGCCCGGGCGGCCGCGACCGCCTCGGCCGCGGGTGTGTCCATCAGGTCGAGGTGGCAGTGGCTGTCGATGATCTCGACGCCGAGCGGGTCCGGCGCTGGCGGCGGCCCACCCGTGCGTCCCGTGTTCTTAGCGCGCGCATTCTCGGCCGTCACCGCTCTACTCCCACCAAAGACCTCACACCTACCTTCACGGGCTTGTTGGCGCCCGGATACGCTGCGGCAGGACGCTGTTCGCGTGATTCCAGATCCTATGGCTCGCGGATGGCGGTCCTCGTGTGGCCAGATCTGGGGGTCTGGCCGCCCTGCCAGCATCGGGGATGCCTCTCCATGGGTCGCTTGCTACACGGATGCCGATGACCGCTCTGACCGTCGCCCTCGTCACTCCGCTGACCGGTCCCGACGCGACACAGGGTCTGGCGAGCCTGCGCGGGCTGACCCTGTGGGCCCGGGACGAGTACCTGCCCGCGCCGTGGACCGACATCAGCGTGACGGCCTATGACGCCTACCCGGACGCGGCGGCCGCGATGCGGACCGCGGCGGCCGCGAGGCCCGCGGCCATCATCGGCCCCTACGGCCGGCGCGCGGCGCTCGCCGCCGTCTCGGCGACCGACCGGGTCGTGTTCAACGCCGGCGCCCCGACCACCCGGTTCATGCGCCAGGCCTACCCCAGGGTCATCAACATCGCCGCCCCGTCGTCGACCTGGCCGCGCCAGGTGCTCGCCCTGGTCCGGTCGGCGGACCGCACCGCCCGCAAGGCCGTACTGCTGCTGGCGGCCGGCGACTTCGCCATCGAGGCCACGGCCAGCACGAAGGCGGCCGCCCGCTCGCTCGGGTTCGAGATCACCACCAGCACGTTCGGCCCGGGCCAGGCCGCGATCGCGGCCAGCAGGCTGCCCTCCGCCGACGTCCTGATCGTGCAGGCCGACCCCGACGACGAGCTGACAGCCGCCAGCGCCCTGCTGCGCCGCCCGTGGAAGGCCGCGGCCTTCTCCACCGCGGTCAGCGTCCAGGGCTCAGCCACGTTCGGCGACTCCAGCGACGGCCTGCTCGCGCCCGGCAGCTGGCTGCCGGACAGCATGGCCGAGACGACCACCGGCCCGAACGCCTGGGCGTTCACCGCCGACTTCAGCGCCCTGCACGGCACCCCGCCGACGGCGACCGCCGCCTGGACGTTCGTGGCCGGCCTCATTCTGGGCGCGTCCATCCGCCGCTCCGGCAGCGCCGACGACACCGCCGTGCTCGCCGCGGCCCGCGGCCTGGACACCATGACGCTGCTCGGCCGTTTCCGCCTCGACGAGACGACCGGCCTGCAGGTGGGCCACCAGATCCCGATCGTGCAGTGGCAGTCCGGCACCTCCTGGACGGTGTGGCCCCGGGAGGGCGCGCGGGCGCGCTTCGCGCATCCCCGCTGGCAGGCCCGCACGGCCAACCCCGGCCTCACCCCCCGCCCCTACCGCTGAGTTTCTGGTTCGCTCCGTGCGGGCACGGCGCTACGGCCCCGTACTCGCTTCGCTCCGGGGCCGGGCCTCCGCGAGGCGCGCCTCCGCGCCGCACGGTCACCTACCGCTGAACGTCACCAAACCAAGACCCAGCTGATCCAGAGTTGTCCCCACGGGAGCCACTTCGCTTCGCTCGTGGGCGGGGCTGCGCGGAGGCCTTGTGGCCGGGTTCCCGGGCGGGTGACAGGCTGAGCCGGCGAGGCGCCATGCTTACGGCGCCGCCGGGAGCGAAGATCGGCCGAGGGCCGCGCGGCGGGAGGTTCCGATGGCGACAGAGTCCGCCGCGTCGCCGGCTCCGCCCGCCGCGGGTTGCGACCCCACCCCCGCGGAACGCGTACCTCGGGGGCAGGCCGGCCCGGGTGGGCTGCGCCGGCGTCGGCTGCTGCGCAGCGCCGCCGGGCTGCTGGCGGTCACGTTCGTGCTGACCACGGCGAAGCTGTTCGTGTTCCCGAAGCGGGACGTGCCGACGCCCGTCGACGCGGTCGTGATGTTCGCCGGCAGCAGCGGGCGCCTGGAGCTCGCGATCTCGCTCGCCCGCTACGGGTACGCGCCGGTGCTCGCGGTCTCCCAGCCGACCCCGGACGACCTCTGCCCCCCGGACACGATCCCGAACGTCGAGGTCATCTGCTTCCATCCCCGGCCGCTCACCACCCAGGGCGAGGCGCGCTGGGTGGCCACGGCGGCGGCCGCCCGCGGCTGGCGGTCCATCATCGTGGTCACGTCGACGACGCAGGACAGCCGGGCACGGCTGCGGCTGAGCCGCTGCTACGACGGCGAGGTCAAGGTCACGCCCGTCGACCCGCCGACCCGGGCCGCCTGGGCCTACATGATCACCTACGAGTGGGCCGCGATGGCCAAGGCCCTCGTCCTCCAGCGCGGCTGCTGACCGTCCCCGGCCGTCAGCCGCGGTCGACGCCGACGGCCCGGCGCACACCGGCGAGCAGGGGGCGCGCGCGCTCACGGGCGCGCTGGGCTCCCTCGGCCAGGATCGCGTCGATCTCGCTGTCCGGCGCCATCAGGTCCTCGTAGCGCTTGCGCAACGGCGCCAGCTGGGTGTTGAGCTCCTCGAACAGGGCGTTCTTCAGCTCGCCCCAGCCGGTGCCACCAGCCTCCAGCCGCCGGCGCATGTCGGCCACGTCCTCGGGCGCGGCGAAGTTCTCGTAGAGCTGGAACGCCGCCGAGCTGTCGGGGTCCTTCGGCGCCTCGACCGGGGTGCTGTCGCTCTTGATCGACCGCACCAGCTTGCGCAGCCGGGCCTCGGGGGCGAACAGCGGGATCGTGTTCTGGTACGACTTGCTCATCTTGCGCCCGTCGAGACCAGGCAGCACCCGCCCCGACTCGCCGGGCGGCGTGACCGCCTCGGGAATCTTCAGCGAGAAGACGTCCCCGAAGAGGTGGTTGAACGAGCCTGCGATGTCGGCCGCGTACTCCAGGTGCTGAACCTGGTCCTGGCCGACCGGCACGACGTCCGCGCTCATGATCAGGATATCCACCGCCATCAGGACGGGGTAGTTGAACAGCCCCATGTTGACCCCGGCGTCGAGGTCGGCGAGCCCCGCCTCGGCGTTACGGTCGCGGGCGGCCTTGTAGGCGTGGGCCCGGTTCATCAGGCCCTTGCCGGTGACACACGACAGCACCCACTGCAGCTCGAACACCTCGGGGATGTCGGACTGCCGGTAGAAGATCGTCTGCTTCGGGTCGAGGCCCAGCGTGATCCAGGTGGCCGCCACCGAGCGGGTCCAGCTCGCCATCTGGGCACGGTCGCGCACCGACGTCAACGCGTGATAGTCGGCGATGAAGTAGAGCGACTCATACCTCGACGCCAGCTCCAGCGCCGGCCGGATCGCCCCGATGTAGTTGCCCAGATGCGCGTCACCGGTCGGTTTGATGCCGGTGAGCGAGACCTTCTGGCCCTCGTGTGCCATGCGCCTCAGTCTACGGACGCCGCCGGCAGCCCCACCTTCGCGAGGCCGGCCGGGGTCAGCCCGAAGCGGCGCCCTCGGCGAGGCGGTGGCTGGCCGCGTACCGCAGCATGAAGCGCACGTGCCGGCCAGCGTCACGCAGCGAATGCAGCTTCGAGACGCCCGACCGCGGGTGGTAGGTGATGGGCACCTCCTTCACCCGCAACCGGCTCGCCGCCGCGGCGACGATCAGCTCCGAGGCCAGCTCCATCCCGCCGTGGCACGGCGCCATCCGCTCGTAGGCGGCCCTGGTGAACGCCCGCATCCCCGAATGCGCGTCGGAGGTCCGCAGCCCGAACAGCCAGTTGAGCATCCGGGTGAGCACCGGGTTGCCGATGTACCGGTGCGTCCACGGCATCGCCCCGGGCAGGATCTCGCCGGTGAATCGGGAGCCCAGGACGTAGTCGGCGGCATCGGCGCGCAGTGGGGCAAGCAGGCCGGGAACTTCGCCGAAGTCATACGAACAGTCCGAGTCGCCCATGACCAGGTAGCTGCCGCGGGCGGCGGCGAACCCGGCCAGGTAGGCGTTCCCGTACCCGCGGCGCGGCTCGCGCACCACCCAGGCTCCGGCTTCGGCCGCGATCCGGCGCGAGTCATCCAATGAGCCATTGTCGGCCACGATGACCTCCCCCGGCAGGCCTGTCGCCGCGATACCCGCCAGCGCTGCGCGCACGCAGCGGCCCACCGACTCCTGCTCGTTCAGGCACGGCATCACGATGGAGACCAGCGGCCGCCCGGACCCCACCGGCGGGCTGGCGGCCGGTGGGGTCCGGGCGGCCAGGCGCCACGGGTCGGAGGGACCGGGCCGCGCGGCGCTGCGCGGATGGCGGGACGGCGGATGGTGGGACACCAGCGGCGTCCGGGTGGCCGCGTGGGCCGCCTCGGGCGTCGCGGGTGTTGGGGGCGTCGCGGGCGCGGACCTGACGGCGGTCGGTACCGCCCGCCCGGCCTGGCGGTCGCGCTTGGTGGCTGGGCGTCGCTCCGGCCTCGGGGTGTGCTCGGTCACGCAAATTCGTCTACCCCTTTCCCGGGCGGAGAACGCACCGTGCCCGACCTGGCACGAAATGGTGCCCATCCGAGTGACAGACGATTCGGGAGAGAGACTACGAAGTCGTCCGATGACGATGAGTGCACAACGCCGGATCACGCCGCTCCGCATGATCGCGAGACGAAGGGGGGTCACTGGAAGCGGAGCGACCCGGTCAGGGATCGTGGAGTCACCACGTCCCGCGGCGGGCGCGGCAGCAGCGGTCAGGTTCCGCGTGTCTGAGGGCGCCGGCGGCATGACCACGGAACGCGCGGCGAGGCCTGCCGCGCCTCCGGGCATTCGGGGGCCAGTCCGGCCGCTCCGGTGCAGGGACGGCGATCGAGAGGAATCACCATGGCGGATGTGTCAGTACGGTTCGCGATGACGGACGACAGCGAGATCGTGCTGAACCTCTCGCTGACCCAGGCAATCCGGCTGACGGAGGCGATCGCGTCCAAGGTGAGCCAGGCCATGACCGAGCAGCCGCGCGGGATGGGCGGCCCGATGACGGGCTCGATGCCCGCGGGCATGACCGGCGGCCTGAACGGCACCGGCGCCTACCCGCCCGGCGTCCGGCCCGGCCCCTACGGCGGCGCGTAACCACCGCTGGCCACCGCTGAGGGCCACCGCTCGCCAGCCGGCTGATCCCGCCAGGGTTCCGCGCCCCGCCGCGGGCCCACGCGCCGCCACCAATGCGGCCGGGCGCGCCGGTGTCCGTGCACGCCATGCGCCGGTTCGACCGCCGGCGGTGGCTGGCGGGTAGCCGACAGCTTCCAGCGGTGCCATCGACAGTGGAAGATACGGAAATCCGCTCGTCGGCCCGATAACCTAACCCCGAAGATCGCACGCGGTCAGCGCCGCGCGCCGTGGCCGAGGCAGGCCGTCGGCACGGGTGCCAAGCCGGCGATCGCCGATCGGACCTACAGCCGGTCGGATCACAGCACGGCCCGCGGCCGCATCTGGCCCGGGCAAGGCGGACCGGGGTTACACAACCGAGCCGAGGGGCGCGGAGGGCGAGGCAATGGCGGGACTGGACCGTTTCCGGGTGGTCGTGGAGGCGGGCCGCGGCCACGAGACCGGTGTGGTGGTCCGGCTGCCCGGCGTCCTCATCGTCGCCAGGGCCGGCCGGCAACAGACGGCCGACACCGCGCGACGGCTGCTGGACCTGTGCGCGGAGGTCGCGGCCGAACCGGGCGACTCGGCGAGCACCGGCCGCCGGCTGGTCCGCCGCGTGGCGGGGCTGCTTGCCGCCTCGGACCCGGAGGAGGTCCCCGACTTCACGCTGCTCACGGCGGTCGGGGAGCGGATAGCCGCGCTGGTCCACGGCGCGATGGACGTCACGGCCGCCGGCCCCAGCCCGCTCACCCTCTCCGGAGTCGACTCCGCGACCTGGGTCGACCGGCTGCTGCCCGACGGGCTCACCCATCTGCACGTCGGCCCGACCGGCTCCCTCGGCCTCCAGGGAGGCCCGGACGACGAGGCCGAGACGACCGGGACCGGCCTCGGTTTCCCGCTCGACCTGCGCGTCGGCGCGGTCCCCGGCATCGGCGCCAGTCTGCTGCTCTCCCGGGAGGCGCCGCCGCCGGTCCCGAGGTCCGCGACCGAGAGCCTGCTGGCCGGCTACGGCCCCCCGCGCGAGCCGGCGACCGCCGCCGAGCGCATCCCCGTGCCGGTCGAGCGCATCCCGGAGCAGCAGTCCGTCGCGCCGCCCGTGCTCGCTCCGCTGCTGAGCAAGGAGGAGCAGGCGCACCGGGCGCAGTCCGGCGCCGAGCCGACCCAGGCCGCCGACTTCGACGAGCTGGAGGAGCTGGACTTCGACGAGGACCCGCCCACCGAGCTCGCCCGGTCGATGCCGAGCTCGAACGGGCAGGCCGACGCTCGGGCGCACGGTGAGCTGACCGACGAGGACGACAGCGAGGCGCTGACCCAGCTGCCCGGCCAGACCTTCACCGTCTCGGATCTCATCGACGACGATGACGACGCCCCGACGATGCTGCCGAACAGCGATCAGGAGCAGGTCGAGGGCGTGTTGTGCCCGAACGGGCACTTCAACCACCCGCAGGCGCCGTACTGCGCTCAGTGTGGCGCGTCGCTGTCCTCGACCGAAAGCCAGTCGGTCTGGCGGCCCCGGCCACCCATCGGCGTGCTGGTCTTCGAGAACGGCGAGACGATACCCGTCGACATCGACCTCGTGATCGGCCGCCAGCCCGACCGTGACGACGCGGTCCGCGCGGGCACCGCCCGGCCGCTGCCCGTCGAGGACGGCGAGAGCGCGGTCTCCCGGGTGCACGCCGTCATCACGCTGAACGGCTGGGACGCGGTGATCACCGACCGCGGCTCGGCGAACGGGACGTACATCGCGCCGCCTGAAGCGACCGTGTGGACCGCGCTGGAGCCGCACCAGCCGGCGCCCCTGACCTCCGGCACCCGGGTCCAGGTCGGCAAGCGCACGTTCGTCTTCAACAGCCAGGTAAACGTCTGAAGCCAGGTAGACGTCTGAGGTTGGGGCCGCACCGGTGATCGGACGGTTCGCGCGCGGGCGGGGTTAGCCTTGGGAGGCGATCCCCGCCACTGGCTCCTGACTCGTCCCGAACGGACGGCGCCACGGGCCGGCGCCGCAGCGGTGGATGCGTTCGGTCAACAAACCGGACCACGAGGAGCCGTCTTGCCGGAGCCCACCATCACCCCGCCGGCCGCAGCCGAGGAGGCGCGAACCGCGACCCACTCGGAGTCGCCCGCGCCCGAACCGACCGAACCCGAGCCGGCCGAACTCGAATCGGCCGAGCTCGAATCGGCCGGACTCGATCGAGCCCCGGCGCGGCGGCGGCCAAGGCTGCTGTGGGCGCCGCTGGTCGTGCTGGCCGCGGCGGCGCTGGTCGCGGCGGGCTTCGGCCTGCGCGGGCTGGCCGGCGGCACCCCAGGCGACAGCTCTGTCGACGCGGGCTTCCTGCGGGACATGTCCGAGCACCACGCGCAGGCCGTGCAGATGAGCATGCTCGAGTTCGGCCACGGCGCGGACAAGAACACCGTCGCGATCAGCCAGGACATCGCGCTCAGCCAGCAGCGCGAGATCGGGGTGATGGGAGCCTGGCTCGCCGACTGGGGACTCGGTCAGTCGACCGTCGGCGAGCCGATGCGTTGGATGGGCGGCACCGGCGGCGCGGCCGATGGGCACGACATGGCGGGCATGCACGACGGATCCGGCTCACTGGGCACCCCGGTCGGCACGGACGGAGTCCGGATGCCGGGCATGGCAAGCGGCACCGAGCTGACCCAGCTGGCCTCTTCCCAGGGGCGAGACAGCGACGTGCGGTTCCTCACGCTGATGATCCACCATCACCGCGGCGGGATCATCATGGCGCAGTACGCCTCCCAGCACGCGAGCGAGGACCAGGTACGCGCCCTGGCGAAGGCGATGGTCACCGTGCAGTCCTGGGACATCGAGCAGATGCAGTTCGATCTGCAGCGCCTCGGCGCGCCGCCGGCCTGACGGGCCGCCACCGGAGATCCTCACCGTCTCGACCATGACGTAGAGGTCTCGATCGTGACGTAAAGTCCGCCACACCTGGGCGTCCAGCATGCCGCAAGAAGATCATATTATGTGGATTCGGTAGGCTTCCTCCGTTTCAGCGGGTCGACCGGGCCGCCAGGTGCTCCCGGGGGAGTCGGCCGGATTCGCCCGCCGGGATCGTCCCGCTCTTGGCCGTCAGCACCGTCGCGCCAGCTCGCCAGGCGCCGGACAGCCACCGGGGGCGCCCCGGACCGCTGGTGCCCCTGCTCGTGTGAGGTTCGTCATGTCCGCACTACCCGGCCCTGCCCCAGCGCCGTCCCCTCGGGCGCGCCGCGGCACCACCCGGCTGGCAGTCACCATGCCGGGGCTGCGCCGCGTCGCGCCGGGGCTGCGCAGGGTCCTGCCGGGGCCACGGCAGGCGAGCGTAGAGCTGGTCGCCGGGCTGGTCACGGCGCTGGCCCTGATTCCGGAGACCATCTCGTTCTCGGTGGTCGCCGGCGTCGACCCGGCGGTCGGGCTGTTCACCTCGTTCGTCATCTCGGCAGTGATCGCCTTTACTGGCGGCCGCCCGGCGATGGTCTCCGCGGCGGCCGGCTCGATGGCGCTCGTCGCCGCCCCACTGGTACGCGCCCACGGACTCCAGTACCTGCTGGCCGCGACGATCGCGGTCGGCATCCTGATGTTCCTGCTCGGCCTCGCCGGCGTGGCCCGGCTGATTCGCTTCGTGCCGCGGACCGTCATGATCGGATTCGTCAACGCGCTGGCGATCCTGATCTTCCTGGCCCAGATGCCGCATGTCTTCGGGCACGGCTGGCAGGTCTACCCGCTGGTCGCGGCCGGGCTGGCGATCCTGCTGCTCCTTCCCCGGGTGACGAAGGCGGTGCCGGCGCCGCTCGCGGCCGTCGCCCTGCTGACCCTCGTGACGACGACGTTCGACCTGCGCGCGCCGACGGTCGGCGACGAGGGCGCGCTGCTCACCGGCCTGCCCCTGCCCGGCCTGCCGGACGTCCCGATGACCTGGGAGACCGTCCGGATCCTGCTGCCGTACGTGCTCGCGCTGACCGCGGTCGGCCTGCTGGAGACGCTGCTCACCGCGCAGATCGTCGACCGGATGACCGACACCCGCCACGACCCGAACCGGGAGGCCTGGGGGCTGGGCATCGCCAACTTCATCGCCGGGATGTTCGGCGGCATGGGCGGCTGCGCGATGATCGGCCAGACGATCCTCAACGTGTCGTCCGGCGGGCGAGGCCGACTGTCCACCTTCGCCGCGGGCGGCTTCCTGCTGCTGCTGGTGCTGCCGCTGCACGCGATCGTCGGGGTCATCCCGATGGCGGCGCTGGCGGCCGTGATGGTCATCGTGGCGATGATGACGTTCGAGTGGAACAGCGTGCGCCCGGCGACGCTGCGCCGGACGCCGATGGGCGAGACGCTGGTGATGGTGGCCACGGTCGCCGTCGTCGTGCCGACCCACAACCTCGCGTACGGGGTGGTCGTCGGCGTGATCCTCGCCGCGCTGCTGTTCACCCGCAAGGCCGCGCACCTGGCGAACGTGACCAGCGTGCTCGATCCGGAGGGCGGCGTGCGGATCTACGCCGTGCAGGGGCCGTTGTTCTTCGCGTCGACCAACGATCTGGTGACGGCGTTCGACTACGCCCACGACCCGCCACGGGTCGTGATCGACCTTTCCGACGCCGACGTGCTCGACTCGGCGGCAGCCGCGGCGATCGACGACGTCCTGCACCGCTACTCCGGGCGCGGCCGGACCGCCGAGATCACCGGCGTCAGCCACACCAGCGCGGCCCTGCTGCGCGGCACGAAGAACGCGAAGGCCACGAACTCCTAGCCGTGGGGTGAGTCACTGGACGCGTCCCGCGCGGCCGTCGGCGCCGATAGTGAGAACGGCCTTGGCATCGGCTGGCGCGGCGTGACGCCCGCCGGTCGCGCCCGAGGCCACGCACGGCCTCCCCGGCCACGCGGCGCGCCGCGGGCCAGGGCATCCAGAGCAGCGAGCACGCTTGGGGGCGCGGTGGGCACGAGTACGGTCGGCGCCCAGGACACGGCGACCGCCGGACCGGCGGGCGGCCTCGCGGGCCCGCCCGCGGCGGCGCTGGTGCCGCCGGAAGTCTCCGCCCAGGCGCCCACGGAGCTCCCGCCCGACGCCTTCCCCAGCACCGAGTCCGAGCTGTTCGACCTCGCCGACGTGCTGAGGGTGCTCGACCTCGCGGGCGACGCGACGCCGCCGCTGCCGGCGCGCACCCTGCGCAGCCTCCACGGCGGGGTCCTCGCCTCCCAGCAGCTCGCCCAGCAGATCGTGCTCGCCGAGCGGCTCGCACCGGGCAGGTCCACCCAGACGCTGCATACCGTCTTTCCCAACCCCAGCCGCTGGGACGAGCCACTCGACGTCGACGTCGAGTGGCTCCAGTCGGGCCGCACGTTCGCGAACCTGGCGTTGACGTTCCGCCAGGGCGGCCGGGCGATCAGCCGTGGCGACGTGCTGCTCGGCAGCGACGCCCCGGACTTCGTGCGGCATGAGGCGGCACCGCCCGAGCCCACCGCCAGCCCCGCCGCCGCCCGGCCGGTCGACTACCCGCTACTCCCGTGGGAGGTGCGACTCTCGCCCGGCCCTGCGCCGTACAGCCTGGACGTGTGGCAGCGGATCCCCGGCGTCCCGGCGGACCCGGCGCTGGCCCGCGGGCTGCTCGCCTTCGCGAGCGAGCCATGGGCCGGGCACCACGTGATCAACAGCCACTTCCAGCGCGGCACGGCCACGTTGGCGCCGGGCGAGCGGCTGGCCGCCGCCGTGCTCGCCCAGACGGTGACCTTCGTCGAGGACCTGGACGTCCGGGAGTGGCACCTGCTGCGCGTCGAGTCGCCGCACGCGGGCCATGGGCGGTTCCTGGGCCGTGGCCGGGTCCACACCGCGGACGGACGGCTCTGCGCCGTCTTCGAATGCCTGGGCATGCTGCGCGCCCTCCCCGCGAGGCCGGCCGACGCTTCCCCCGGGGTCCTAACCTGATCACAGAACGAGCCGCTTCCGCTTGCCGCTGGCGCTTTCCGTCATCATCTGGTTGCGCCCCGAGAGTCCGGGAACCTATTATTTTCCCGCCAGGCGCCGAGCCGCCTTCGTGGCGGAACTGAGCGACGGAACTTGGTGACGGAACTGCTTGACAGGAACGTCATGACAGGACCGTCGCCACAGGGAGGATCCGACATGCACTCACTCGACATGCACACTGACGATGACCTCGTGGTAGCCGTCGAAAGGCTGTCCGAGGTCCAGGACCGCCACGACGCCGAGCACTCCGACAGTGACGGAAGCGACGGCTGACCCCAGCGAAATTCCAAGCGAGGACGGCTGGCCGACGCGCCCCGAGACGACCTTGAGATCTTCCGCCGCGGAAAAGGGAACGCTCGCGACGGAACATCTCCTGGTACGCGGTCTCGAGGGTGCGCTCGGCTGGCCCGATGCCAGCCCACTGGGGCGTGGCTTCGCGCTGGGGCGGCTCGAGGACCCATCACTTGGTGATCGGTTGATGACTCCGTCACGGCTTCTCGACATTGTGACGAGACGTCGCCTCGAGCCACCCCAGCTGCGCCTCTTCCAAGACGGTCGCGAGCTTCATCCAAACGCTTTTCTTCGCCCCCAGGTGAACCGCCGTGGCCAGTCGCTGCGCATGGTGGACACCCCGGCGATGGAAAACCTCCTCGACACCGGCGTGACGCTGGTTCTCGACGCGGTTGAAATCTTTGACCCCGCGGTGGAGGTCGCCACCCGCGCGCTGCGTTGGTGGTCACATGAGGTGGTGCAGGTCAACGCCTACCTAACGACCCGCTCGACCGGCGGATTTCCGCTCCACTGGGACGATCACGATGTGGTCGTCGTCCAGCTCGCGGGAAACAAGACCTGGGACGTCCGGAGTCATTCTCGGCCGGTCCCGATGTACCGGGACGCCGAGCCGAACTCGGCTCCGAGCGAGGACGTGATCTGGCGGGGCACCGTCACACCCGGCGACGTGCTGCACATCCCGCGCGGGCACTGGCACCAGGCGACCCACGCGGCCCACGAGGAGCCGCTGAGCCTGCACCTCACCTTCGGCTTCGTCAGACGCACCGGCGTCGACTGGCTTGCCTGGATCGCCGACCAGGCACGCGAGCTGGAGATCTTCCGGCACGACCTCATCCGCTCCGGCTCCGACGAGGAGCTCCAGGCCGAGCACGCCCGGCTGGAGGCGGCGGCCGTGGAGCTGCTGCGCTCTCGTCCGCCGGCGGCCTTTCTCACGGACCGCGAAAGATCGCGACCCCCCGCGCGGCACGCGCCGGCGCTGCCCACGGCGCACGGGCCAGACGTCGTCGTCTGCGTCACCGACTTCGCTCCGCACGTCGAGCGCGCCGACGGTGACCTGGTCGTCTACGCCGGCGGTCGGAAGATCACCGTACGGGAGCGGGCCGGGCAGGCGCTGGCGCTGCTGCTCAGCGGCCGCCCGATCGACCTGGAACAGGCCGGCGTCGAGTGCGGGATCAACGTCAGGCCACTCGCCCAGATCCTCATCCAGGAGGGGATATGCACAGGCCTGACCGACGAGTTGTCCTCGGCCTATACCGGACTCGTCACCAGCGGGACCTGCTGGAAGCTGCCCTAGCGCTCGGGGTTCGGGACCTGGACACGGCCTTCAACTACGCCGGTTTCGCGTCCCACTCGCGGCTTGCGGCGGCCGCGGCCGACCTGCTGCCCGAGTTCCACCTGTCGACCAAGGTCGGTTTCTTCCCGTCCTCCGCCGGCGACTCGGCCCAGGTGCCCGGCAAGCCGGCCGGCCGTGAGCACTCCCTCGACCCGACCCGGCTGCGGTCGGCCCTCGAGCGGAGCGCCGACGACCTGGGCAGGACGCCCGACGTCGTCTTCCTGCACAACCCGGAGCGGACCCTGCGGGCGGCCGCCGACCCCGCGCGCGGCCGCGACCTCTTCCTGGCGGCCGCCGGTGCGCTCGTCGAGGCCGCCCGATCCGGGCTGTGCGGCGCCTGGGGCGTCTCGACGTGGGACGCCCAGCCGCTGGTCGACGCGCTGCGCGCGGACGGTGCGGTGGCGCCGCCCCGGCCGGGGCACCTGATGCACCGGGTGGGGGTGCTCGTCGGACCGGAGGCGCTGACGGCGGCGGACGCGCTCGCGGATCTGCTCGGTGTCGACGTCGGCGGCCGCTGGGGGATGAGCCCGTTCGGCGGCGACACCCGCCAGCCCTTCTGGGAGGATCTGCGCGTCACCTCGCTGCTCGGCAGCCCGCCACCGGCCGGCGTCAGCACGGCGCGGGCCGCGTTCCGGCTCGCCTACGAGCTGCCGCCGGTCACCCGGGTCGCCGTCAGCACCAGCGACCCCGCTCACCTGGCCGAGCTTGCCGACGCCGCGAACCTGGACGTCGACCATGCCCGAGTGGCCCGGTACCGAGCTCTCCTGGAGAGCCGTCAACGCCTCGTCGACGCCCCGATCTAGCGATCGGCCTAGTGGACGAGGTCGGCGGTCAGGAGACTGTCCGTCTCCTCGGTGACGTCCACTTCCCAGTGGTAGACCGGCTTGGACAGCGCGGCCGTGCAGGTGTACTGGATGGCGGCGTCGTCCCGCTGCTCTCGGCGGAGCTCGAGGCGCCAGCGGCGGATGCCGTCGTCCACCAGCACGTCGTAACGAGGAGTGGCCTCCGGCCGGGCCGGTGTCGCCATCGTCGCCGCCGCGACTCCCTGGGAACCCTTGCGAGCGGGCGCCGCCAGCCCGGCAGCCGGGCCGGAAAGCAGGGACTCCATGCCAAGAGGCCCCATGCCCACGGAGCGCGGCGGGAGCGTCCCGGCCGGCTGGTGGTGGCCGTCGCCGGCGCCGGCGAGCGCGACGAGCGGGCCGACGACCCTGATGGCCGGCAGGTCCGCCGGATCGCGCCGGTCGAACCGCTCCCGGTACCAGATCTCCGCCACCGCCTCGGCGGGCGTGACGCCGAGGCGTCCCCGCAGGTGGGCGATCGGGAGGAGCCCATCCTCGACCAGGGCGCGCAGGTCCTCGTCGGACATGTCGTCGAGCCGGCCCAGCAGGTAGCCGCTCGGCAACAGGACGGCCGTCGGCGCGAAACGGTCCCCGCCGAGATGGCTGACGCCGTAGATGGGCGCCTCGGGAACGACCTGCTGGACCCGGCGGATGAAACCGCCACCCCGCACGCCGCAGCAGGTGTCGTGCCGGCCATGGATGCAGACGCCGATGAACTGCGGCACAGTGGTGGGCGCCGCGGCCCGCCAGGCCCCGTCCACCGAGCGCGTGCTGATCTGCCTGCTGTACGTGTCCCAGACGAGCGGGCGCTCGGTCGTCGGCCGACCCGGGTATGGGCGGTAGTAGAGCGTCTTGAGACGGGTGGCCGGCGGCAGGCGGAAACCATCCGGTTCCGCCGGGCGCACCGCCTGAGGCCATGGCCCCGCGACCGGGAGGAAATGGAAGGCGTCGAAGTTCGGGATGGTTCCACGCAGCTCTTCGTCAACCAAGCGCGACTGCGCGCCGCACCGGGCGAAGGTACGATCACTCATCGCCGCGTCCACGTCCCCGCGCGCAGCTTCCGGCCCCGGGAAATGCTGGGCCTTGGGAGCTTCTGCCACCAGGAACCTCCGAAGTCCGGCAGACCACACCGCTTAGGTTTACCTAAGTTTCTTAAGTGCACCTAACCTTACCTCACCGTGATGGCCGCGCGCGCGTGCAAGCAAACAGGTGACATGTGCCACCACCTGGCCCGAGTCGGCGGCGGACCACGTATCCGTGCCCGTCCGGAGGGGTGAGTCGTCCGCTGGCCGGGTACTCGGGCGGACATGACCGATGGAAGGTCGGCGAAGGAACCGTCCCGGCCGTCGGGCGCGGCCGAAGGTGCCGCCGCCCACGACCCCGCCGGCAGGCGAGCCG
>NZ_KI912266.1:2267740-2270118 GCF_000235425.2 Pseudofrankia saprophytica | reverse complement strand
CGGTCGCCAGCGCCGCCGCCGCGGCGCAGGCGAGTCCCGCCACGGCGGCAGGCCCCGTAGCCACCGAATCACCCGCCGCCGCGTCACCCACCGCCTCGGCCGCCGGTGGGCTGACCGTGGCCGAGGCGGCCGCGGTCGTCCGGGCGGCCGGGTACTCCCCGGCCGACACCTCGGGTTACGACCCGGACCGGACGTTGAGCGTCATCGTCGGCATGCTCGCCACCTCGGCGGACGGTCACCCGCAGCGCGCGTTCTTCTTCCACGACGGGCACTACCTCGCGACGGACGCGGCCATGCCGAGCGCGACCGTCAGCTGGATCTGGTCCACCGACGACACCGTCGCCCTCCAGTACCAGCTCTACCGCCCGGACGACCCGCAGTGCTGCCCGACGGCCGGCGCCGCCACCGTGCGGTTCGTCTGGGCCGGCACGACGGTCAAGCCCATCGATCCGCTCCCGTCCGCCGACTGGGAGACCCCCAACAGCCGCCGGTGATCCACAAGGTCCACCCGTTTCGGAACGACCTTTCAAGATCAGTCAGACGTGACGCGCCGCCCGTGACGCGCAACGTCTGACTGATCTTGACTCCGATGGGGCCAGCGACGGATGACCATTCGCTGGGGCGGCGTTAGCTCGGCGACCTCGGTGATCCCGCCTCGGCGGGTGCCGGCCCGCCCACCTGGGCCACGGCTTCCGGCGCGGGCCGGGCTTCCGGCGCGGGTCCGGCGTCCGGCGCTGGCGTTCTGATCGGGTCGGGTTCCGCTCTGGCCATGAGCGCCCGGCCGAGCGCGGCGGCGAGCGTGCCGCGCGGCGCCACCTCGACCTCGCCCAGGCCCAGCCAGGCGGACATGGCCCGCAGGTGCGCCGCGAGCGCGGCCGCGACCACACCGGGCGCCGGGACGGATCTCGCGGCGGCGCGCGTCCCCGCGTCGGGCTGGTTCTCCGGCGGCTCCAGCCAGGCGGCCGGCACCCGCAGGACCCCGGCCGCCCGGTCTGCCTTCAGGTCGACTCGGGCGACGAGCCGGTCGCCGAGCAGGAACGGCAGCACGTAGTACCCGTGGCGGCGCTGGTCGGCGGGCGTGTACACCTCCAGCTTGACCTCCATGCCGAACATCCGCCGGGTCCGCGCGCGCTCCCAGATCAGCGAGTCGAACGGGGAGAGCAGCGTCGCCGCCTCGACCCGGCGCGGGATCACCAGGCCCGGGCGCAGGTAGGCGGGCGACGACCAGCCGTCCACCGCGACCTCCACCAGCTCGCCCGCCTCGACCAGCTCGGCGAGCCGGGGCCGGACGGCCGCCGCCGGCAGGCGGAAGTAGTCGCGCAGGTCGGCGGCGAGCGCCACCCCGAGCCGATCCGCGGCGCGCAGCAGCAACGCACGGTGCGCCTGTGCCTGGTCGGGTGTCGGGACGGCGCGCACCGCCGCCGGGATCACCCGCTCGGGCAGGTCGTAGGTGCGCTCGAAGGTCGTCCGCCGGCCGGCGGCGCACACCTGGCCGGTCCACAGCAGGAACTCCAGCGCCCGTTTCCCGTCCGCCCAGCCCCACCAGGAACCCCGGCCGCGACCCGGCTCGGACAGCTGGGCCGCGGTGACCGGCCCGCCCTCGGTGACCTCGGCCAGGACCTTGGCGACGTAGTCCCCCCGCTCCTGCCCGAACCGCGCCAGCCCGCCCCACATGCCGTCGCCCGCCAGGGCGGCGGCGGCCCGCCAGCGCAGCAGCGGCTCCCACTCGATCGGCACGAACGACGCCTCATGCGCCCAGTACTCGTAGGCTCGCCGATCCCGGTGCACGTAGTCGTCCAGCGCCGCCCGGGGGTACGGGCCGAGCCGGGACCAGCCCGGCAGGTAGTGCGACCGGCTCAGCACGTTCACCGAGTCGATCTGCAGCACGCCGACCCGTTCGAACAGCCAGCGCAGCCGGCGCCGATCCGATCGCGGTCCCGTCACCGTGGATGCCAGGGGCCGGGCGAATCCCTGCGCCGCCAGCGCCAGCCGCCGCGCCTGCGCCGCCGTCAGCCGTTCCACCGCGGGCCGGGTCGCCGCCAGGCGTGCCATCGTCGGCCGTTCCACCGTCGACTCCGCCATCGTCGATTCCGCCACCGTCGGCTGCTCCGTGGGCCCGCCAGCGGGCGTCTCGGCCAGCGTCATGCACGCACAGTACGGCGCGGATCCGACATTCAGCCGGCCGAGGAGGCGGCCCCGGAACCATTCGTCGCACCGCTCGCCGCCGAGGCCGCCGACGCCCGCGCGGAGGTACCACCAGCCGGCGCCCCGCCGGACGGCCCGGAGCGGCCAGGTGGCTCGTTCGGCCCAGGCGGCTCGTTCGGCGCGGACGGCGCGGACGGCGCGGACCGCGCGGACCGCGCGGACGGCGCCTCCGG
>NZ_KI912266.1:2185559-2267640 GCF_000235425.2 Pseudofrankia saprophytica | reverse complement strand
GCGCGTCGGCCACGGCCAGCGCGAGCGCGTCCACGGCTTCGCGGCAACCACGCACCGCCTCGACGGCGTCCGCCAGACAAGGCGCCGGCCGGCGAGCCGCACGCGACACCAGCCGCCGCGCGGCGAGCGTGCCGGCGATCAGTTCCAGCTCGCCGACCGCGTCCAGGAACGCGGCCCGGTGGGCCGCGACCGCGCCCGTCTCGGCTCGCGCGACGGCCAGGAGCAGGTCGGTGAGCGCGGCGAGCGCCCGAGCCAGGCGCGACCGGGCGAAGTCACGGGAGCGGACGGGCAGCACCAGCCAGGCCGCGGCGACCGCGAGCACCGATCCGACGGCCATGGCCGCGAGCCGTTCGGCCAGCATGTGCCCGGCTGTGAGGCCGAAGTAGCCGTAGAGCAGCGCCAGCACCGACGTCACCCCGGCCGCCCAGAAGGCGTAGTGGACGGTGCGCAGGCACTGCGCGACGGCGAGCACCACGAAGATCGCCACGACCGTCCGGGCGCTGTGCGCGGGGGCGGTGGCTATCGCCGCGGTCGCGGCCACGGTACCGACCGCCCCTCCGACGAGGCGGGCGACGCTCTTCACGGCGACGTCGCCGCGGCCGCGGTTGCCGGCGGCGACGATGTAGGCGGTGACCACCAGCCACGGCCAGTGATCCGGGAAGGCCAGCCGCCCGACCAGGAACGCCGCGCCGAGCCCGACGGCCATCTGCGCGGCCATCCTCGTGCTGGGCGACCGCCACCAGCCGCCGGCCGCCGGTCGCGCGGAAGCCGGTCGCGCGGAAGCCGGGGTACCCGCCGGCTCGGCCTGCGCGGCGGTCGCGCCGAGGGCGGCGGCGGTCGACGGCAGGAGCCGGAGACGCTCGGCCAGCGCGTGCAGGGTGAGTACCCAGAACGACGCGATCACCGCCATCAGCGCGGACCACCAGCGCGTCGAGCCGCTCGGCGCGGCGACGGCCGGCGTGATGAGCAGCGCGATGAACGGCAGGGTCGCGAGTGTGCCGAGACGGGACGCAGCCGGGCCGAAGCGGCGTACCCAGATGCCGGCGCTGATCCCCAGAACGAACAGGACGTCACCGACGTTGGGGTGCTCGATCATCAGCCGGCCGACCTCGCTCGCGGCCACCGCGACGACGGGCAGCAGGGCGAGCCGCAGGGCCATCGGCGCCCGCGCCCGGCCGGCCGCGGCGGCGCGCGTCGCGCGGTTCCGCTCGACCCGGGCGAGTGTCAGCGCCAGTACGACCGCCTGGATGACGACACCGAGGTTCAGGTGCGCCGCGCGCTCGACCCCGAGCGCGCTGCCGAAGGACGCCAGCACGGCCGCCATCGTGACCGCGGTCGTCAGCAGACCGGCACGCAGCGCTGCCGCGAAAGCGATCACGTGCCGCCTCGGGAGGGCAAACCCGGACACGCTCGCCAGCATCTCACCGGCCCGGGCGCGTGGCCATGTCCGCACCCGTGGGTTGATCGCCGGCTGCGCCCTCCGATGGTCATGATCTGGCCAACCCGACGACCACCCCAGGGCTGAAACGGCGATCACCGCGAGGTGTCCAACGCGAGAGGGTGACGCGGCCGCGGCCGCGGCCACGGCGGCGGCGGCGGCGGCGGCCGATTGAGCCACGACCGGTGGTGAGCACGCACGGTGGTAGGTTGGATTTTCGGACTCACTGGACGCCGCCCCATGGCCAGGGGCGCCGGGATCCAGCACCCGGACAGGAGGGAGGCGGTCGCGATGACCCAGACCGGACGGGAGTGCTCGATCGCGGACGCGCTCGCGATCGTGGGCGAGCGGTGGAGCCTGCTCGCGCTGCGCGAGATCAACCTCGGAGTGACCAGGTTCGACCAGATCGTCCGCAACACCGGCGCGAGCCGCGACATCCTGGCCACCCGCCTGCGCGCGCTGGTCGCGGCGGGCGTCGTCGAGCGCCGCCCCTATCAGGAGCATCCGCCCCGCTACGAGTACGTCGCGACCGAGGCCGGCGAGGCCCTACGGCCCGCGCTGCACGCGTTGATGGAGTGGGGCGACCGGTACGCGGCCAAGGGCGACCCGCCGACGGTCCTCGCCCACGACTGCGGCGCCGAGCTGCACACGCGGGCCGTCTGCGCGCACTGCGGCGAACCGGTCGCCTTTGGCGGGAACACCCGCCTCCTCCGACTGGGCGCCGTCCACTGACGGCTCCCGTATCCCAGGTCACAACGGGGTCGGTTGCGATTTCCAACCCACTGGCGTACACCGGAATGAGCGAGTTGGATTTTCCAACCCTCAAAGAGGAGGCCGCCATGCGGGACGCAGTGATCGTCGACGCCGTCCGGACCCCGATCGGCAAGGGCAAGCCGGGTGGGGCGCTCGCCGGCGTGCACCCCGTCGACCTGCACGCCCACGCGATCCGCGCGCTGGTGGAGCGGACGGGAATCGACCCCGCCCTCATCGACGACGTGATCGGCGGAACGGTCGGGCAGATCGGCGAGCAGAGCTCCAACAACGCCCGATGGGCCGCGCTGGCCGCCGGGCTACCCGAGACCGTGCCCGCCGTGACGGTCGACCGTCAGTGCGGCAGCAGCCAGCAGGCGATCCATTTCGCCGCACAGGGCGTCATCAGCGGCGCGTACGACATCGCCATCGCCTCGGGCGTCGAGTCGATGAGCACGGTGCCCATCGGCAGCTCGTCCGCCGGGCGCGACGCCTCGGGGCCTGGCGTCGCCGCGCGCTACCCCGACGGGCTGGTGCCGCAGGGCATCTCCGCCGAGCTGATCGCGCAGCGGTGGAACCTCTCCCGTACCAGGCTCGACGAGTTCGCGGCCGAGAGCCACCGGCGCGCCGCCGCCGCCTGGGACGACGGCCGTTTCGACGCGGAGGTCTCGCCGGTCAAGGCGCCGTCGCCCGACGGCTCGGGCTCACTGGTCCAGGTCACCCGCGACCAGTCGATCCGGGCGGCGACGACGGTCGAGGTGCTCGCCGGCCTGAGGCCCGCGTTCCGCGCCGACGCGTGGACCGAGCGCTTCCCGGAGATCGACTGGCGCGTCACGGCGGGCAACTCCTCGCCGGTCAACGACGGCGCCGCCGCCGTCCTGATCACCGACGGCGACACCGCGCGCCGGCTCGGTCTGCGCCCGCGCGCCCGGCTGCACAGCTTCGCCGTCGTCGGGGACGACCCGTTGCTCATGCTCACCGGCGTGATCCCGGCGACCGAGAAGGTCCTGCGGCGGGCCGGCCTGCGCCTCGAGGACATCGACGCCTTCGAGGTCAACGAGGCGTTCGCGAGCGTGGTGCTGGCCTGGCAGGCCGAGACCGGCGCGGACCTCGCCAGGGTCAACGTCAACGGCGGCGCGACCGCGATCGGGCACCCGCTCGGCGCCAGCGGCGCCCGGCTGATGACCACGCTGCTGTCGGTGCTGGAGCAGACCGGCGGGCGCTACGGCCTGCAGACCATGTGCGAGGGCGGCGGCATGGCGAACGCGACCATCATCGAACGGCTCTGACGATCGAACGGCTCTGACATACATACCCCCGGCCAGGAGCCCGGGGGTCCGAAGGCCGGCCACTGCACACCACGGCGGACGCGAAGGCGGCGGACGCGGCGAGCAGCAGCCGGCCTTCGCCGTCGAACAGGGTGGCGAACTCCAGGACAGCCCCGTGGGCGTACTCGCGGACCCGGCCGGGTGAGCGTCGACGGATCGACGCCGAACCAGGCCGCGGGGGCGCCTGGTGCCTCGGGTCGGCCCAGGTGTCGGAGCAGCGGAGATCCAGGGCGCATCCGATCAGTGACCCCCGGCAGTGGGCACTTCGCGGTCGGGTCTACGGTCATGGCCGAAAAAGCACCTATTCACGCGAAATGCCCGCCTCCGACAGGGACAGCCGCCCCTATCCGGGCATTCCATCGGTTCGACCCCGCGAAGGCACCCATGGACAACGAGACCCCACGACGGCCGGCCGCCGACGGATGGCCAGCGGACGCGCCGCCCCCCACGGCCGCCGGCTGGGCACCCCCGACCGGACGGCCGGTCGCGACACCACCAAGCCCGAGCCAACCATTACCAGTCCCGCCGATCCCGATGGGCCCGCCCGGCCCATCGCCCTGGCCGCAGGCACCCGGCGGCCCCACGGCGCCCGGTTCTCCCCCACCGCCGGCCCCGCGCAGGCCGCCACGGCGCGGCGGTGTCGTGGCCCGCCGGGTGCTCGGCGCCGTGGTCGCGCTGGCCGTCGCCGGCGGGATTCGCTACGGCATCCACCAGGCCACCCACCACGGTGACCGCGACGACTCCTCCTACTCGTCGGACTCGTCGTCATCGGCCACCTTCGCCGTGGGCGGCTGCGTGAAGATCACCGTCCAGCCACGGGTGCTGGCGAGCAGCCCGCAGAACGGCGAGCTGAAGTCGCAGCCCGAGTACGGCGCGGTGAAGTGCACAGACAAGACCGCCTACGCCAAGGTCACGGCCTTGGATGTGGCCGACGCCGCCGCGGCGAACCCCCTCGGCGGCGCGTCCTCGGTGGCCGACGTCGGCTGCCCGCAGGACACCGACGAGATCGTCACGCTGACGAACAGCCTCAGCATCCAGAAGCGCACCGGCTGCCTGCGCAACCTCGCCGCGCCCCATCCGGGCGACGCGGGCGGAGGCGGCGGGCTGATTCGCGCTGGCGACTGCCTGCAGGTGTACGCGACCTACTCGAACAACCTCGCCGAGGTGCCCTGCACGGATGAGGAATGGACGGCGGGCGGCGTGAGCTTCGGCAAGGTGTGGTTCGGCAAGATCACCGGCCGGGTGGACGAGAAGGCCCAGTGCCCGCCGGAGGCGAGCTACTCCGTGGAGATCCAGGCCGCGAACCAGCGGATCCTCTGCGTGGCGAAGGATGGAGGCTGGCTGCCCGGCGTCGGCGACTGTGTCGACACGAACAGCTTCTACGCCGCCGATCCGGCCGCCGGCCCGGAACGTCGCCCCTGTACCGACCAGTACCTCGCCACCCAGGTCACCGCGCTGGTTCCCGCCGGCCAGCCCTGCCCGGCCGGCTCGTCCCCCAGCCGCCTGAGCGGCTACCTCCAGACCGCCTGCGGACGCCGCGTATAGACCGCGGAACACGACCGACCGGGCCCGCGACCAGCCGGCGACCGGCCGCGACCAGACCGCGACCGGGCCGCCACCAGGCCGCGACCGGCCGACGGCCGGCGAGTGGCCGAGCGGCGCCGACCACTCGCCCGCCCATCCAGAAGATCGTCGGGACTGTATCGACATCCGAGCTCGGAGCCTCCGCCAGTTCGGATCCCGGTACAGTTCCGCCGATCAAGCTCACAGCTAGGATCATGCGGTGGTTCCTACGTCGAGCTGGCGAAACGACCGGGCATGACGAGCGCCGTCGAGATCTACACGGACGGGGCGTGTAAGGGCAACCCCGGGCCCGGCGGCTGGGGCGCGGTCCTGCGCTACGGACGCCACGAGAAGACGATCTGTGGCGGCGAGCCGAACGACACGACCAACAACCGGATGGAGCTGCTTGCCGCCATCCGGGCGCTGGAGGCACTCACCCGGCCGTCGGTCGTCAGGATCAACACCGACAGCCAGTACCTGCGTAACGGAATCACCGGATGGCTGCAGCGCTGGAAGAGCAACGGCTGGCAGACGAAAGAGAAGAAGGCCGTCAAGAACGTCGACCTCTGGCAGAGGCTCGATTCCCTGGTCGGGCAGCACCAGATCGAATGGGTGTGGGTCAAGGGGCACGCGGGCAACCCAGGCAACGTCCTCGCCGACCAGCTCGCGAACCGTGGACTCACGGAGGCCCGCCAGCGATCACCCTGATGACCGGATTCCCCCGCCGTCCCGGATCAGGCCGGCCAGCAGGTCGTCATAGGCGGACAGGGGTGGGATCACGACAGACGGGTCCTTGCCCGCGTCATCCCACCGCCGTACCGCCGCGGCGTCCTCGGCGTAGGGACCCGCCCGGAACGCGGTCAGCTCGTCGCCCTCGAACGGGCCGCCCTGCATCGCCAGCGTCCGGCGGGAGATCGGCGAGAGGATGTCGTAGTAGCCCGGGTCGACGACGCAGAGATAGCGCTTCGCGTCGACGTGCAGCCGCACCGGTTCGGTCACCTCCGGTCCGAACCAGCGGGACAGCCAGGCGGCCCCGGTGATCTCGTGTCGGATGTCGTCGCCGCGGGCGAGCGCGGCGGCCGAGTCACGGTCCAGCATGTGCCCGACGTCGTGCAGCAGGGCGGCGGCGACCAGCGCGGGCGCCGCGCCGGCGGCGACCGCGCACGCCGCGGTCCGCAGCGAATGCCCGGCCACCGAGACCGCCTCGCCCAGGTACTCCGACGAGCTCGCCGCGTCGAACAGCGCGTGGACGGCCGCGAGCGCCTCAGCCGGAGCCGCGCCGTCGGGGCTCACCGGTCCGCCGCCGGTCGGGCCCGCGCTCATCGGGTCGGATCTCATCGGGTCGCCACTCATCGAGCCACCGCCGGCGCGGTCGCCGGCGATGCCGCCGCCGCCTTCCGTGCCGCTGGCGCGAACGCGCCCGACGCGCCCGACGCGTCTGAGGCGTCTGAGGCGTCTGAGGCGACGCGCGCCCGGCGGCTGACACCGGCGCCATCGCGGCGCAGCACCTCGAGCGTGCCGCGCAGGCCGTCCATGTCCACGTAGACGCCCTGCAGGTGACGCCCGCCGCCGGCCGGGTCCGGCTGGAAGGCCGTCCGCCCGTGCAGCACCCGGGTGTTGTCGAAGATCAGGCAGTCGCCGGGCGCCAGCCGCAGCGTGATCGCCAGGTCGGGCGCCTCGACCACGGCGGCGAAGGCGGCGAGCGCCCGGTAGACCTCGCCCACCCGGTCGGGGGGCACGTCGGGCGGCTGCAGGGCCCGGTCGTTCCAGCGGACCTGAGCCACGGCGCCCTCGTCGTCGATCGCGATGACCGGCGCGCGGGCGGTCAGGATCGTCGTCGGCCCGTCGTAGCGAAAGGGCAGCCAGACCTGGGTGAGCGTGTCGAACGCGGCCGCGTCGACGTCACGCAGTCGGCTCGCCGCGGCGAAGCCGTCGACGAGCGTGGTGTCTCCGCCCGCGCCGGCGGCGCGCAGGCAGTGCAGAAGCTGCACGGTCGGCACCGGGTCGCGGTAGGGGTTGTCGGTATGTGGCGCGAGGGCGACGCCCGTGTAGGCGAGGTGCTCCGGGTCAACCTCGCTGCGAACGTCGAAAAGCCTGCCGTAGTTCGTCTCCCGGACGAACCCAAAGGTGCGGGCGACCGTGAGCACCATGCCGGCCCGCGCGGGCACCTCGGTGAGGATCGCCGCGCCCAGCGCCGAGACCGCGCCGAGTGTGGTCATCATGGCGACCGGGGAGCGCAGGTAGGCATCCCAGGCCACCCGTGGCGGCCCGGCGGGCAGGTCGGTGGCGGTCCACGGCACCCGGCCGCTCTCGGACTGGTCCCCCGTCCGGGCCGCTCGCCCCGGGGCGCTGCGCTCCAGCCAGTCCAGCTCGAACGTCGACCGATGGCCGTCGGGCGCGAACACGACCGTCAACCGGCCGTCCGTCAGCTCGTGGTACTCGACGGCGGTGTCCGCGAACAGCCGCGCCACCCGCGCGGACCCCACCAGACGCTGCCCGGTTCCCGGGTGCCGGCACTCGGCACAGCCGCATGCGTCGCGCAGCCACAGCGCCGGCAACTCCAGATCGTCAACCGTCAGTACGCCGACCGGTCCCGCCAGGCTCATCGCCCCAGCATCTGCCCGCGCCACGACCGGATGATGACGTCATCCTGAACCGCCGCGAACACCCTGCTGACAACTTCAGCTCGCCGAGTTCGGCGCGGGGAGCAGGAGGTCGACGTTGCGGTCGAGGCGGGTGCCGGCACCGGAGCCGCCGCCCGGGTCCGGGTCGGCGTCGTTCCCGGGCCGGCGCTGCCAGTAGTTGGCGGCCAGCTCGCGCGACAGCGACGCCAGCGCCAGCGGGTCGACCGGGCCAGCGCCGCCGGACGTGGCGGTCACGGTGCCGGTCGTGCCGGTCGTGCCGGTCGTGCCGCGCGTGCTCGTCGCGCCGGTCGCGCTCGTCGCGCTGGTCTGCGCGAACGGGCCGAACTGGGTGTGGTCGGACGTCGCGGGCGCGGCGGTGTCGAGGACGGTGGCGACGAACGACAGGGTGCCGTCGCCGTTGTCGTACAGCTCGACGAGACGGGACTGCTGCGGCCAGTCGATGTGCGACGCCGTGGTGATCTCCCAGAATCCGCCGGGGAACGGGCTCCCGGCGGGGCGGGCGTAGGGCGTGACGGTGTGCCGGTGGGTGTGGCCGTTCACCCAGCCGACGACGTTGGGGTACCGCAGCAGCAGGTCGCGCACCCGCCCGGCGAGCACGCGCGGCCCGCCGGCCGGGGACTCCTGGTCGTTGACCAGCGTCTCCAGCGGATGGTGACTGAACAGGATGAACAGGCAGTCCGGCCCGGCGCCGGTGGCGACTGTCCCGTCGGCACCCAGCCAACGGGTGGAGCCCGCCCGCAGCGTCGACTCCAGCCAGGCGAACTGGGTCTCGTCCAGCGAGCCCTGCCAGCCACCGTTCGGGTTGACGGTGTCCAGCACCACGCCGACCACGGGCACCTGGGACCCTTCGCCATCCTGGCCGGCGGCGGCCGCCACCAGGCCCGCGATGTCGAAGGTGTAGTAGGCCGTGCCGTCCTTGAGATTCGTCTCGGTGTACCCGTGACCCACCGGGCGGCCGCGGGTCTCGAAGTGCGCGGCGACGTGCTCGTCTCGCCGGACAGACCGCCTTCGCGGGTCCGCCGGCACGGTCCTGCCCGGGCCGGCGAGAAGCGCGGCGAAGCCCGCCGGGTCGCCCGTGTCGATCGCCAACCCGATCGCGGCGACGTCGGCGTCGGGGGCGAGATCGACGATCTTCAGGCCACCGGTGGCCAGGTCAGTGATCACGTCGATGGGAACCGCGGTACCCGAGACCAGGTTGTCGTGGTTGCCGAGCGCGGTGTACCAGGGGATCGACAGGCCGGTGGCGGCGAACGCGCGCCGGGCGGCGTCGATCACGCCGGGCGCCGCCGGGTAGCCGTAGTGGGCCCGCGGCAGGTCGTCGGCCTGGCCGGGCGGGGTGCCGTCCGGGTGCCAGTACCGGACGTCGTAGCGGACGTCGTCGGCGACGCCGTCGTATCGGTCCGGGGTGCCCGAGTCGACCTGGACCGGCCCGCCACCGTCGAGGACGTCGCGGTACCAGGCCAGCTCGTTGGCCTGGCAGTTGTCCGTCGCGTCGCCGGTGACGATCGCGAAGGCGATCGGCGCGCCCCCCGGGGCGGCCGCCAGCGCGTTCACCGTCTGGACCATCGCCTCGACGACGTGCGCGGTGAACGGCTCCTGCGGCCGGTATGCGCCGAGTTCGACCACCACCTCCCAGAACGGCGAGTCCGGGTCGCCGGCCCGCTCCAGGAACTCGGCCCGGGCCGGCGACTGGTGATCCACGACGTGCAGGTCGGACAGATGCGCGAACCGCGCGAGCGACCGCCGACCGGGCCGCGTGCCCGCCGGCCCCACCACCGGTTCGACCAGCTCGGTCCGCACCAGCTGCGGCTCGCCGGGGCCGGCGACCAGCGGCCGGTAGCCGCCGGGGCCCGGCGCGCCGCGCACGAGCCGGCGGTCGCGGGTGGTCACCGGTTGGGAACCCGCGGACCCGGATGCCGCGTTCGGCCCGGCGACGGCCGGCTCATCCCAGGACTCCACCATCGCCGCCTCAGGCGTCGGCCGGTGGCCACGACCCCCGGTTGGCTGTGGATTCCATCATGAACCCGCAGGTAACCGGATGCCCAGTGGCAAACCTCGCACCCGGCCCACCTGGGCCAGCCAGGTTCACCGGGCTAACCGGCTCACCGGGGCCGGCGGGCGTCAGGGGCGGAGGAGTTCCGTTTCGATCAGGCGGCGGGAGCGCGCGGCCGGCGGAGCCGTGCGGACGGCGAGCTCGAAGATCGCGATGCTGAAGGCGACGACGACGGCGATGTCGACCCAGAACGGGATGACGGCCAGACCTCCGCCGAACTGGCCGAGCCACGAGATGACGGTCAGGCCACCCAGCCACGGCAGCAGCCACAGTGCCGAGCGCCATTCCAGCGCCGGCCAGCGCCCCGCCGGTTGGGTCGCCCGGTAGCCGGCGAAGAGCACGAGCCCGGCGATGATTCCCACGGCCAGCTTCTGGTCGTTCTCCCAGCCGGCCCAATAGACGATCAGATTCGACGTGGCGAACGCGATCCGGGTCAACAGGGCGGCCGTTGGCAGCCGATAAGGGCGTGGCCGGTCGGCATCGGCGTGACGCAGCACCATCAGGGAAATAGGCGCGAAGGCATAGGTCAGAAACGTCGCAGAACTGATGAGCGTCACCAGCTGCTGCCAACCCGGGAACGGCAGGAACATCACCAGTCCAATGCCATACGCGAGAAGAATAGCCAGGACCGGGGTGCCACGACGGTCAAGTCGCGTCAACCCGCCCGGAAGATAGCCGGCCCGGCCAAGCGAGTAGGCCAGCCGTGCCGAGGTGCCGACATAGATCAGCGCGGTACCACCCGGCGAGACCACCGCATCGATGTAGAGCAGCACCGCCAGCCAGGTGAGCCCGAGCCCGGTCGCGATCGTCGCATAGGGCCCGTAGTCGCCCGCCCCGACCGGGTGCCCCCAACCCCCGGCGATCAGCGCCGGGTCGAGCGCCCCCAGGAAGGCGACCGCGAGCAGCAGGTAGAGCGCCGTGCCGAGCAGCGTCGCGAGGATCACCGCGCGTGGGATGTCCCGGCCCGGATCGCGCGCCTCGCCGCCCATCTGGATGGCCTGCTCGAAGCCCTGCAGCGCGAACACGACGCCGGCCGGCAGCGCCGCGAAGATCCCGTGCGCGCCGAACGGGGCGAAGCCGCCGCCGGCGTGGAAGTTTCCCGGCGTGAACGCGACCGCCAGCAGCGTGCCGACGGTCAGCACCGGGATCAGGAACTTCCAGACGACCGTGACGGCGTTCGTGTCCGCGAGCCGCCGCACGCCCAGGACGTTGATGACCGTGAACAGCCCGAGCGCGCCGGCTCCGAGGGCCAGTCCCTTCCCGGACAGCGTGCCGTCCGGTTTGACCAGCCCCGGCCAGACGTTGTTCAGGTAGGACAGCGCCGCCTCGGCCTCGATCGGCGCGAGCGCCACTGCCTGGATCCAGGCGAGCCACCCGGCGACGAACCCGGCCAGGGGGCCGAGCGCCAGCTGGGTATAGCGCGCGCTGCCGCCGGCGACCGGATACGCGGCGCCCAGCTCGGCGTGTACCAGCGCCAGGCCGATGATCAGGATGCCGGCCAGCACCCAGGCCACCAGCGACGCGGGCCCGGCGACCCGGGCGGCCGTCAGCGCGCCGAGCAACCAGCCGGAGCCGATGATCGACCCAAGCGAGACGAACGTCAGCCCGAGCAGGCCCAGATGCGGCGTCATCCTCCCGGCGTGCGGCGGCATATCCACCAGATCCTGATCCGACAGCCCAAGCCGCGAGGCCCGCCGGCCTGGGCCCGGTGGCCGCGGTATTTCGGTTCCACCGCGCCGCGTGGCCGGTTCTCTCCCGTAAATAGCCGACGCCCCCACTTTCCAGAAGTCCCGCCGTTCGAAGTACCGCCGCTCGAAGCCCCGCCGCTCAGTGTCTGGCGAACCTTCTTGGGCCGCCCACCGGAGAACGGCGACGGGATTTCCGGCAAACACCCCTCGGCGGCCCGGAAAGACGCATACCAACAGGGGCGAAAACCGAATGACAGGATCACCCCTGTCGGGAAGAATGCCCGCATGCTGCTGACCCTGACCACGACCGCGCGTCCCGCGACCGATCTCGGGTTCCTGCTGCACAAGCATCCCGGCCGGGCACAGCGGTTCGACACGGCGGCGGGCAGCGCGCACGTCTTCTACCCCGAGGCGACCGAGGAGCGCTGCACGGCGGCGCTGCTGCTCGACATCGACCCGGTCGGACTGGTCCGCGGCAAGGGCGGGGGCCCGGGCGGCCGCGGCGCCGGGCCGGAGGCCCACTACGTCGACGACCGGCCGTACGCGGCCTCCAGCCTGCTCGCGGTCGCGATGGCGGCCGTCTTCTCCACGGCGATGGCCGGGATCTGCAAGGCCCGTCCGGAGCTGGCCACGACGCCGATCCCGCTGGAGATCCGGGTCCCGGCGCTGCCCTGCCGGCGCGGCGGGGCGCCCCTGGCCGAGCGCCTGTTCGCGCCGCTCGGCTGGCGGGTCGCCGCCGTCTCCGCCCCGCTCGACCCGCTGTTCCCGGAGTGGGGCACGGCCGCGCACCACGACGTGACGCTCACCGGGACGGCCCGGCTGGCCGACGCGCTCACCCAGCTCTACGTCCTACTGCCGGTCCTCGACGACGGCAAGCACTACTACGTCGGCCGCGACGAGATCGACAAGCTGGTGCGCGAGGGCGCGACCTGGCTGCCGGACCATCCCGAGCGCCACCTCATCGCCCGCCGCTACCTCGCCCACCGGGCCGGCCTTGCCTCCGCCGCGCTGGCCCGCCTCGGCGGCGTCGAGGACATCCCCGACGAGGGCGTCTCCACCGGCTTCGAGCCAGGCCCGCTCGCCGCCGCCGAGGCCGAGACCGGCGCCGCGATCACCCAGGCCGGCGCCGCGATCACCGAGCCCGGCCTCGAGATCGCCGAGCCCGGCGCCGAGATCAGCGTTCCCGACGCCGTCGGTGAGACGGCCGCGGTGCCGGTGGAGGCGCCGCGGCCGCCGTCGCTGGCCATGCTGCGGCGCCAGGCGATCCTTGACGTGCTGCGGGCCGCAGGCTCGCGCACCGTCGCCGACCTTGGCTGCGGCGACGGAAAGCTCGTCGGGGACCTGCTCGCCGACCCGCGCTTCACCGAGATCGTCGCGGTCGACGTCTCGCACCGCGCCCTGGAGCTCGCCGCCCGCAGGCTGCGGGTGGACCGGCTACCCGATCGGGTGCGGGCACGGCTGCGGCTGGTCGCGTCGTCGCTGACGTACCGGGACGCCCGGATCGCGGGCCTCGACGCGGCCGTGCTCAGCGAGGTCGTCGAGCACGTCGACCCGCCGCGGCTGCCGGCGCTCGCCGCCGCCGTCCTCGGCGAGGCCCGGCCACGGCTCGTCGTGATCACCACCCCGAA
Source organism: Pseudofrankia saprophytica (assembly GCF_000235425.2). Classification (NCBI taxonomy): domain Bacteria; kingdom Bacillati; phylum Actinomycetota; class Actinomycetes; order Frankiales; family Frankiaceae; genus Pseudofrankia; species Pseudofrankia saprophytica. The sequence goes on along the minus strand of NZ_KI912266.1, from coordinate 2,254,547 downwards.
CGTCGAGTACAACGTCCGCTACGAGGGGCTGGCGCCGGGTGCGCCGCGGCACCGCGACCACCGGTTCGAGTGGACGAGGGAGGAGTTCGCCGGCTGGGTCAAGGACCTCGTCGGTCGCTATCCCTACTCCGCCCGCATCGAGGGGGTCGGCGCCGCCGACCCCGAGCTCGGCGCGCCCACCCAGCTCGCCGTGCTGGAAAGGATCGGTTGAGCCGCCATGACTCACACCAGCGACTCCGGCTCCGACTCCCTCTCCGCGAGCGAGCCGACCGTGATCACGGTTCCCGAGGTCTGCCTCGTGGTGCTGGTCGGCGCGTCCGGCGCGGGGAAGTCGACGTTCGCCCGCACCCACTTCCGGCCGACGCAGGTGCTCTCGTCGGACTTCTGCCGCGGGCTGGTCGCGGACGACGAGAACGACCAGGCCGCGACCGGCGACGCGTTCGACGTGCTGCGCTACATCGCCGGGAAGCGGCTCGCCGCGGGCCGGCTCACCGTCGTGGACGCGACGAACGTCCAGCGGCACGCCCGCCAGTCCCTCGTCGAGCTGGCCCGCGAGCACGACGTCCTGCCGGTGGCGATCGTGCTCGACCCGCCCGAGCGGGTCTGCCTGGAGCGCAACGCCGCCCGGCCCGACCGCGACTTCGGCGCGCATGTGATCCGGCGCCAGCGCGCCGACCTGCGCCGGTCGCTGCGCGGCCTCACCAGGGAGGGCTTCCGGCACGTCCACGTGCTGAGCTCGGTGGCGCAGGCCTCGGCGGCGACCATCGCCTACACCAGGCTGTTCAGCGACCTGCGCCACGAGACCGGCCCCTTCGACGTGATCGGTGACGTCCACGGCTGCCGCGCCGAGCTCGAGGCGCTCCTCGCCGAGCTCGGCTACGAGCCGCGCCACGACGAGGCCGGCCGCCCGGTCGGCGCCCGCCACCCGTCGGGCCGGCGCGCGGTGTTCGTCGGCGACCTGGTCGACCGCGGCCCGGACACACCGGGCGTGCTGCGCCTGGCGATGGGCATGGTCGCCGACGGCGACGCCTTCGCCGTGTGCGGCAACCACGAGAACAAGCTGGTTCGTGCCCTGCGCGGGAAGAAGGTGACGGTCTCGCACGGGCTCGCCGAGTCGCTCGCGCAGCTCGACGCCGAGAGCGCCGAGTTCCGCGACGAGGTGGCCCGGTTCTGTGACGGGCTGGTCGCGCACTATCTCTTCGACGGCGGACGGCTGGTCGTCGCGCACGCGGGGCTGAAGGAGGCCTACCACGGCCGCGCGTCGGCTCGCGTCCGCTCGTTCGCGCTGTACGGGGACACCACGGGCGAGACCGACGAGTACGGCCTCCCGGTGCGCTACCCGTGGGCGAACGAGTACCGAGGCACCGCGACCGTCCTCTACGGCCACACCCCCATCCCTGAGCCGGAATGGGTCAACAACACCCTCTGTCTGGACACCGGCTGCGTCTTCGGCGGCCGGCTGACCGCGCTGCGCTACCCAGAGCGGGAACTGGTCACGGTCGCGGCCACCCGCGTCCACTTCACCCCGGCCCGCCCGCTGGCCGAGCCCACCTCGACGGCGGGCCCGGCCAGGCCAGTCGAGGCGGCGGACCCGGCCGGCTCCGCGGGCCCGGCCAGGCCAGTCGAGATGGCCGACCCGGCGTCCGCCGAGGTGCTGCTGGCGCCGGCCAGCCTGGCGGGGGTGCGGCCCGGCGCGCACCGGGCCGGCGACCTGCTGGACATCACCGACGTGCTCGGCCGGCGGGCGGTCGAGACGCGGCATGGCGGGCGCGTGCAGATCCAGGCGGAGAACGCGCTGGCGGCGCTGGAGGTGATGAGCCGGTTCGCGGTCGACCCGCGCTGGCTGGTCTACCTGCCGCCGACGATGAGCCCGCCACCCACGTCGCCGCTGCCCGGCTATCTGGAGCACCCCGCCGAGGCGTTCGAGACCTACCGGGCCGACGGCGTCGACGACCTGCTGTGCGAGGAGAAGCACATGGGGTCGCGGGCGGTCGCGGTCGTCTGCCGGGACGAGGCCGTCGCCGCGGCCAGGTTCGGCGCGGCTGGCGGCACCGACGCGGCCACCGGCGCGGCCACGGGCGCGGTCGTCACCCGCACCGGCCGGCCGTTCTTCTCTCCCGAGCTGACCGAGGAGCTGCTCGGCCGGCTGCGGGCGGCCGTGGCGGCGGCCGGGCTGTGGGACGAGCTGGGTGCCGACTGGCTGGTGCTCGACGCGGAGATCATGCCGTGGAGCGCCAAGGCCAGCGAGCTGCTCTCCCGGCAGTACGCGGCGGCCGGCGCCGCCGCCCGGGGCGCGCTGCCGGTCGCGGTCTCGGCCCTCGCGACGGCCGCCGCGCGCGGGATCGACGTGTCCGACCTGCTGGCGACGACCCAGGACCGGCTCGACAACGCGACGGCGTTCACCCGCGCCTACCGGCGCTACTGCTGGCCGGTCGACGGCCTGGCGGGCGTGCGGATCGCCCCGTTCATGCTGCTCGCCAGCGGTCCCGCGGGCCGGGCTACTCCCGGGACGACGTACGTCGACCGGCCGCACGACTGGCAGCTGGCGATCGCCGACCGCCTCGCCGCGGCCGACCCCGACCTCGTCGCGACCACCCGGCGGATCCCGGTGCGGGCGGACGACCCGGCGTCGGTCGGCCGCGCCGTCGACTGGTGGGAGGAGCTGACGGCCGAGCGGGCCGGCGGCGAGGGGATGGTGGTGAAGCCCGCGGCCGGGCTGGCGCGCGGCCGGCGCGGCCTCGTCCAGCCGGGCGTCAAGGTCCGCGGCCGGGAGTATCTGCGGATCGTCTACGGCCCGGACTACCTGCGCCCCGAGCATCTCGACCGCCTGCGCTCCCGCGGCCTGGGCCGCAAGCGCTCGCTGGCCTTCCGCGAGTACGCCCTGGGCCTGGAGGCCCTGGAACGCGCCGCCGCGGGCGAGCCGCTCTGGCGCGTTCACGAATGCGTCTTCGCCGTCCTCGCGCTCGAGTCCGAGCCGGTGGACCCCCGGCTGTGACGCCGCCAGTGCCCGGTCGCTACAGCGGCTCAGGTGGGACGGCCGCGTACTGCCTGGCGAGCGCGCGCAGGACGGGATGATCGGTGGGCCAGTGGACGTCGTCGATCGCCGCGACCGGACGCACACCGGTCGCGGCGTTCGTGGCGAACACCGCGTCCACATGCGGCAGGTCGGCGAGCGTGACCGCGGCCGTCACCGGCTCCTCTGCGCGTGCCTGGTTGAGGAGCCGCATCGTGACGCCCGGCAGGCATTCGGCGCTGGGCCACAGCACGCGGTCGCCGGTGACGAATCCGAGGTTGGACGTCGTCGCCTCGGACAGGACGCCGCCCGCGTCGGTGAACACCGCGTCGTCGAAGCCGGCGCGCTGGGCGGCGCGCCGCAGGCGCACGGCGCCGAACAGCCCGACGTGCTTGACCTCCGGCAGGTCACGCCGGTACCACGCGGACCGCAGGCGCAGCCCAGGGCCGGGCGGTGGAGCCACGGGCCGAGTGGTGACGAGGACGCGCGGCACCGCATCGGCGCCGGGACGGCCGAGCCCCAGGTCCGGGTCGAAGACGGTGACGCGGACGACGACCGGCGCCGTGACGCCGGCGACGGCGTGGCGGACCAGGTGGCGGACCCGGTCGGGGTCGAGGTCGGCGTCGAACAGCTGGCGGCAGTCGCGCACCAGGCGCTCCAGGTGCAGCGACAGGCCCCGCGCCCGGCCGTCGGTCACCTCCATCGAGGTGAAGTGCCCGTAGTTGACGAGCGCGAGCGTCTCAAGCTGGGCGACGTCCACCGCGACGCCGTCGAGCTCCGCCATGCCGCCAGTGTGGCATCCGGCCGCCGGCGCCGACCCGGGACGACGAGGTCAGAGCACCTCCTCCGGCACGCCGAACTGCTTGCTGTAGCGGGCAGTTCGCTGCCGGACCGCGGCCAGGTCCAGCGCGGTGTCGGCGAAGGTGTACTCGTGGCCGCCCCACCGCTCACGCGGATTGTCGCGCAGGAACCCGGCGATCCGCGCCTCGGCGTCGTCGGTCAGCTCGAACCCGAACGCGCCGTAGATCGCCCGGGCGGTACCCAGCGGGTCGGCCATCAGATCGCGGAACTGGACGTCGACCACCTGCTCGGACCGGATCGTGCCGTCGAGGCGAGCCTCGGCGCTGCGTTCCAGGCCGTCGAGGATCAGCTCGGAGAACTCCGGCCCGAGCTCGGCCACCCGCACGTCGTCGCTGTACAGGCGGCGCAGGTGGAACAACATGCTGGCGGTGGAGGCCATGACCCGGGCCGGGTCGCGGTGGGTCTGCACCAGCAGGGCGCCCGGGTACTCGGCGAGCAGCTGCGGCAGCGTCCACACATGCGCCGGCGACTTCACCAGCCAACGCTCGCCAGGATGCTCGCTCTGCAGCAGCTCCAGGTAGCGGCGGTGCCAGACGTAGGCGGCCGCGTGGTGGCCGTCGCGGACGGCGTCGTGCAGCAGCCAGTCCAGGTAGGCGGGGATGTGGAACTGGGTCGGGAAGATCACGCTGACGAAGGAGCCGCCCGCGATGCGGGAGCATTCCTGGGCGAGCCGGGCGCCGAGCTGGTGAACGGCGCGGAACTCCGGGATCACCTGATCGACGAGCTCGAAGGTCGCGTCGACCTGGGCGATGCGCGGGTCGGTCAGGTAGGTCTCGGTCCGCGGCGGCGGCAGCGGGAGGTCGACCTCCCAGGTAAGCGGCGCCCGGTGGGCCGCGTCCTGGGCGAGCACGTCGTGCAGCATCGTCGTGCCGGTGCGGGCCTGCCCGACGATGACGATCGGCGGGGTGATGCCGCGTTCCCGGATCTCCGGGTGGGCGCGATGATGGTCGACGACGCGTAATCGCGTCGTCAGGTAGTTCGCCTGCTCGCTGGCCACGATGGCCCTACCGAGCTCGCTGAGCCGGGCCTCGGCCTCCAGGCTGGCCAGGAGCCTGGCGAGGGCGTCGCGCCAGAGGTCGCCACCGAACAGTTCGTCATCCCCGAAATCGGAGAGCCCGGTGGCGTCCCGCGCCCCGGCCAGCAGATCGTCGACGTTCACGCCGTCGCCTCCGTACTCGTCGTCACCGTTGCCGTCCGCCGTCCCACCGCCACCGCCACCGACGGCCGACGCCGCCGGCCGGCGGCGCGGCACGGCACGGCCCGGCGGGCCATCGAGCGATGAATGTGACGTGCGGCACAGCGGATTAAGATCCCGACCTCACGCGATGTCAAGCGCGCGGTCGACGCGGTCGACATGGCGGACGCCGCCGACGCGAACCGGCGATCCCGCGACAGCGCCCGCCGCCGGGTTCTCGCCATGTCGCCACCACCACGGCAGCATTCGTGTCAGCACCACCCGACGGCACAGGCAAATACCAAAGAAGGCGTTCAAGAAAGCATGTCTGGACACACCTTCGGCGGCGATTTCTTGTCACGCAGGCAAGTCGCGAAGCTGTCACCATCGGGCCGCTGACCAGCGAAAAGTGTCGCCTCTCCGTCAACTCCAGGTGCGTTCGATGTCCGCTCGACGTCATTTCTTGGCGCATTGTCGAGCGCTCACGTATCAATGAGCTCGTCGAGGTTCAGAGGCAACAGAACCACCAAGGATGTGTCACCATGTCGAGCACCGTCTCCGATTCGGAAATCGAGCTGTACTCCGCTCTTGCCCTGGGCGCCGGGCCGGACGTCGCGGCGCTGCGCGCCACAGTCCGCGGCGTGGTTCTCGAGCCGGGCGACGCGGGCTGGGACGAGGCGCGCGGCACCTACAACCTCGTGCTGGACCAGCGCCCGGCGCTGGTCGTCGTTCCCGCGGACGCCGAGGACGTCGCGGCCGTGATCCGGTACGCGGGCCGCTACGCGCTGCGGGTCGTCCCGCAGCGCACCGGCCACAACGCCGAACCGCTCGGCGACCTGGCGGGCGCGATCCTGCTGCGGACCGACGCGATGCGCGACGTCCGCATCGACGCCGCGCGCCGCCGCGCGCTGGTGGGCGCCGGCGCCAAGTGGGCGGACGTCGTCCCGCCGGCCTCCGAGCTGGGTCTTGCCGCCCTGCACGGCTCCACTCCGGACGTGAGCGTCGTCGGCTACACCCTCGGCGGCGGCCTCGGCTGGTACGCCCGCGCGCTCGGGCTCGCGTGCAACAGCGTCACCGGCATCCAGGTCGCGACCGCGGACGGGGTGCTGCGATGGGTCGACCCGGACGTGGAGCCAAAGCTGTTCTGGGCGCTGCGCGGCGGCGGTGGCAACTTCGGCGTGGTCACCGCGATCGAGTTCAGGCTTTACCCCGTCACCGACGTCTACGCCGGCGTGCTGTTCTTCCCCTGGGAGCGCTCGGCCGAGGTGCTGCGCGCCTGGGAGGCCTGGACCCGGACCGTGCCCGACGAGATGACCTCCGTCGGCCGGATCATGCAGTTCCCGCCCTTCCCCGAGATCCCCGAGCCACTGCGTGGCAAGGCGTTCGTCCTGGTCGAGGGTGTGTTCCTCGGCGACGAGAAGACCGGTGCTCGGCTGATGGAGCCGCTTCGCCGTCTCGGGCCGGTCCTCGACACCTTCGCGACGGTTCCGCCCGCCGGGATCGCCGAGTTGCACATGGACCCGCCGCAGCCGATGCCCTACCAGGGCGACAGCATGGTGCTGGCTGACGTGACCCCGGCCGACATCGACCGCTTCGTCGACGCCATAGGTCCCGGCTCGGGCTCGCCGCTGGTCAGCGTCGAGATCCGCCACCTCGGCGGGGAGCTGGACCGGGTGCGGCGCGGCAGCGGTGCGCTGTCCCGGATGCCCGGCGGGTACATCCTCTTCGGCGTCGGAATCGCTCCCGACCCCGCGAGCGTCCAGGCGGTCCGCCAGTGGCTCGCGACGATGAAGGAGTCGCTGCGCGGCCAGGCCGGCGGCCTCTACCTCAACTTCACCGAGAAGACGGTGGACCCGGCCCAGCTCTTCCCGGCGGACGTCTACCAGCGCCTGCGGGCGGTGCGGGCGAGCGTCGACCCGCGCGGCCTGATCCGCGCCAACCACGAGATCCCGGCCGCCCGCGGCTGAGCGCCGGCGCAGGCGCCGGCCCCGTCCGTCCGGCTGGCCGTGTCGTCGCCCGGCCAGCCGGGCCCGCCCTGCCCCCGCGGGACTCGCCTGGGGCGGAGTCAGTCCACCCCAGGCGGCCACCCCCGAGCAGACTCCGCTACGGGCGGGTGGCGACCGTCAGCAGGACGACGGAGTCCTCGATGGCGGCGAGGGCGTGCCGCTCGGGTGGGATGGTGACATGGTCGCCGGCCGCGCCGTCCCAGGCCCGCTGGCCCGCGGTGAGCCGGACGCGGCCGCGCAGCACCTGGAGGGTGGCCTCACCGGGGCTCTCGTGCTCGGCGAGCTCATGGTTCGCCAGCAGGGCGAGGATCGTCTGGCGCAGAGAGTGTCCCTGTCCGCCGTGCAGCGTGTGGGCGGCCCGGCCGGCGTGGGCCTGGCGTGCCCGGGCCAGTTGTTCCTCGGCGATCGCGGTCAACGAGGTCGTCTCCATCGCGGTTCCCCACCTCACAGGTAGTTGGGCTCGTTCGGTCACGCTGCGGCGAGCAGGAAGACGCCGCCCGCGAGGAGAGTCGCCACCTTGGCCGTCTCGAGGGCGACGTAGACGTGGTGAGCCGACGAACGAGGCAGGTCCTGGCCGGCGAGAACCGCGTCGGAGCGCCGGGCCAGCCGTGGGCGGACGACGGCCAGCTGGGTGGCGAGGACGCCGACGGCCACCGCGAGAACGACGATGGCGGCCAGGCGAGGGGGGTCGAGCGCCAGGACGACGACGACAGCTCCGGCGAGCGCGGCCTCGACCGTGTTGAGTGCCCGGAACACGAGCCGGCCGATGCCGAGCCCGATGGGCACGGTCACCCCCGGGGCGCGGAACTTCAGCGGCGCTTCGAGGAACGAGATCGCCAGCACCATGCCCAGCCACACGAAGGTGACCGCGACAGCTACCGACTCCCCAGCACTCATGATCTTCCTCCAACGGGGACCAGGTGGGCGACGCACAGGTCCGGCTCGGCGAACGCCTCCAGCCGGTCCACCGTGAGCGGTGCATCCCAGGTGTCCAGGGCGCCGCGCATCACGCCAAGATGAACCGGGCACACGACCTCGGCCCGGGTCTCGGTCAGCTCGAGAAACGGGCAGTGCCGCAGCCGGACCGGCGGGGCGGAGTCGGCGTCCGTGCCGGCACCGGGCGGCTCGGGGGCGAAGCCCAGGTCGTCGAGCAGGCGGATCAGCCGCCCGACCGATCGCCCCCAGCCCGGGGCGTCCGCGGCGTCGACGGCGGCGGTGGGCACGGTCGAGGCGGCCCGCCGCCCCCAGGCCCGACCGGCCTCGATGGCGCGCACGGCCGGGTCGGGGCCGGCGGCCAGGCTCTCGGTGAGAATCTCGGCGAGGACCCGGAAGTGGCGCGGCCCGCCCGGATCCATTCCTCGCACCGCTCGGAAGAACGCGCGTGGCCGGCCCGGCCGGTGGCTCTCGGACGGCGCCCGCTCGACCTGCCCGTTCGCGACCAGCGTGTCCAGGTGGAACCGGACGGTGTTCGGATGGACGCCCAGCTCGTCGGCGATCTCGACGATCCCGCGTGATGCCCCCGTCGCCCTGAGCGCCCGCAGTACATCCAGCCGCCGGCTGTCCGGCGACGAGCCGTCGCGGCGGTCCCGCTCGCCGTTGTTCGCCACAGCCGGTACTTTACACAAGTCAGACTTGTAAAAACCAGGGCTGGAGGACAGAAATGACCCGGGATCCGAGAACCCCGCGGGGACGCACCACCACCCTTCTCCCCCGCGTCCTGGTCAACACGGGCGATCTCGCGGCCGGCGTCGGCGAGCCGGCCGTGGCGGGCGCCGTCTGGAAACTGCCAGCCAGCGAGCGCGACCTGGATTCCAACATCATCGCTCTGCCGCCAGGCGGGACCATAGAGGAGCACGTCGGCCCGGACGTCGATGTGCTCGTCCACGTCCTCGCCGGCTCGGGCACGCTCTTCACCGCACGCGACAGTCTCGATCTCGTGCCCGGCGCGTTGCTGTGGCTTCCCCGCCACTCCCGCCGCAGGCTGGCCGCCAGTCACGAAGGCCTGCGCTATCTCACCGTCCACCGCCGCCGCCAGGCCCTCGTCGTGGAATCGGCCCCACCGCCGGCGGTCTGACGGCGGCGTGGACCGGGCCGCCACCCACCCACGCCGCCGCCGCCGCCCAGCGGACTACAGCCAGTCGCGGCGTTTGAGGACGACGTACAGCGTCACCGCGCATACGACCAGGACCGCGAGGCTGGCCAGGAAACCCGACTCCTTGCCGAAACCTGGGTAGGGCACGTTCTGGCCGTAGAAGCCGGTGACCGCCGTCGGCACCGCGATGATGGCCGCCCACGCGGTCAGCCTTTTCATGATCAGATTCAGCCGGTTGCCCTGGATCGTCAGGTTCGTCTCCAGGATCGTGGTGACGAGGTCACGCAGGCTCTCGGTCCACTCGGTCGCCCGCAGGACGTGGTCATAGACGTCCTGGTAGTAGGGCGCCATCTCGGCTGAGACCACGTGCAGGTCGCGCCGCATGATCGTGTTGACGACCTCGCGCATCGGGAGCACGAACCGGCGCAGCAGCACGAGGCTCTTGCGCAGCTGGTAGCTGCGCCGCTGGACCGCGCCGTCGTGCGGGCGCTCGTCGAACAGCATGTCCTCGAGCGCCTCGATCTCGGTGTCGAGCGCCTGCACGGCGGTGAAGTGCTGGTCGACGATGAAGTCGAGGAGACCGTGCACCAGGTGACTGACGCCGAACTGCGCGAGCTCGGGGTCGGCCTCGCCCCAGTGCGCGACCAGACCGTCGACGTCGAACCCCTCGTCGGCGCGGACGGTGACCAGCGCGCGTTCGGTGATGAACGCGCCCACCTCATGGCTGGTCAGCTCGCCGCTGCTCTGGTCGAGGGTGACCGCGTAGGCGTTCAGGAACAGGTGGCTGGGATAGCGGTCCAGCTTCGGGCGCTCATGCGGGCTGACCGCGTCCTCGACGGCCAGCGCGGAAAGGTTCAGCTCGTCGCTGATGACGTGCAGCTCGTCGGTCCGCGGCGCGCAGAGGTCGAGCCACACCACGGTGTCCGGCTCGGCGAGGTAGTCGCTGATGTGGGCGACCGGGAACCCCTCGGCCTCGAGCTTCCCGCCGCGGTACAGCCGGGTGCGGGGCAGCTCCCGGCCGACCCGGTTCGCGGGGTCGGCGTCCGGGTCGACGCGGCACAGATCTCCCGGTCGTCCACCGTCCCCGCCCATGGGGCTCACACTTCTTCCTGGCTTTCTCGTCTCGCCGGCTTTCCCGACCACCAGCGAACTTCGCGGCCACCAGCGAATCTCGCCATCCGAACAGTTCAGTAAACACCCGGCGGTACGAACGGTTCGCTACAGCGACAGCGGTACCTGGACCCCGCCCGGCGGACGGGGGGTGTTCGCGACCGGGTCGATGCCACTCGGGTCGTCGTCGCCCTTCAACCGGGCGGCGACGATCCGAGCATCGTTCGGCACGTCGAACCAGATGTCGAGCGCCACGGCGTCGTGCGCTCCGATCGTCAGGACGTCCGGCTGACGCCTGATCCGCATCGCGTCGAAGCTGCGCGCGTAGCTCTTCCCGGACGCGTCGACGAGGCGCTGGGCGCCGGTGTCGAGATCGTGGAAGGCCGTGTCGACGTTGTTCACGACGATGCCGAGCCGGCAGTACTGCCCGCGGGCCTCCCACTCGGCATGCGTACCGGACACCCAGTGCATCCCGCAGGTGAGCCCGATCGGGCGCAGCGTCATGTTCCCGTAGCGCGCCGCGGCCGCGTGCTGGACCTTCTCACCCGGCCAGGCCGGCCGGATCGGCGGCGAGGAGTCCGGCGCCGACAGCCGCCCCGCGAGGAATCCGGCCCCGCCGCCGACGGCCAGCAGCCCCACGGCGACACCCATCACCAGGACCCACCGCTTGGCACCCATCACAGGTACCTCCTTAGCGATCTCGGGGCCAACGGCCTCCGGGTGCGCGAAAGAAGATTATTTTCGCACCCCCTCTGGCCCTAGACGGCTTCCTCGGTGACGGCGAAGTGCTCGGCGTAGCGGGCGGTGCGGCGGCGCAGCTCGTCCAGGTCCATACCGGTGTCGGCGAAGGTGTACTGGTGGCCGCGGGGCTCGCGGGCGTAGTCACGCGCGAAGCGGGCCATCCGCGCCGCCGTGTCCGCGGACAGCTCGAATCCGAACCGGTCATAGACGGCGCGCGCGGCACCGAGGGCGTCCCCCATGACGTCGGCGAACTGCAGGTCGATGACCTGTCCGGCCGGCACCGTGCCGTCGAGGCGGGCGTCCACGGTCCGCTCGAGACCGTCCAGGATCAGCTCGGCGAACTCCGCGCTGATCTCGGTCACGTCGACGTCGTCGGTGTAGAGGTGGCGCAGCGACGCCAGCATGCTGGCCGTGGAGGCCATGATGCGGGCCGGGTCGCGGTGGGTCTGCACCAGCAGGGCGTCCGGGTACTCGGCGAGCAGCTGCGGCAGCGTCCACACGTGCGCCGGCGACTTCACCAGCCAACGCTCGCCAGGATGCCCGCTCTGCAGCACTTCGAGGAAGCGGCGGTGCCAGGTGTACGAGGCGGCGACGTGGCCGTCGCGCACGGCGTCGTGTGACCACCAGCGCAGGTAGCCGGGAACGCGATACTGGGTCGCGAAGATGGCGCTGGTGAACGCGCTACCGGCGATCCGGCCGCATTCCTGCGCGAGCCCGGCGCCGAGCTGGTGGATGGACCGGAATTCCGGGATGAACATGTCGACGAGCCCGATGAGCTCCTCGACCTGGGCGATCCGGGGGTCGGTCTCGTAGGTCTCGGTCCGCGGCGGCGGCAGCGGGGCCTCGACCTCCCAGGTCAGCGGCGCCCGGTGCGCCGGGTCCTGGGCGAGGACGTCGAACAGCATCGTGGTGCCCGTCCTGGCCTGCCCGATGATGACGATCGGCGGCGCGACGTCGCGATCCCTGATCTCCGGGTGCGCGCGGTGATGGGCGATGATCCGCAGCCGGTTGGCCAGATACCCGCCGAGCTCACCCGCCACGGCGATCTGCCCGAACTCGGTCAGCCGCCCGTCGTTCTCCAGGCTCTTGAGCAGGACGTCCAGCCCGTCGCGCCAGCTGTCCCCGCCGAACAGCTCGTCGTCGCCGAAGTCGTCGAGGCCAGTGGTCTCGCGTGCCGACGCGAGCAGCTCATCCGGGGTCACGCAGTTACCTCCGCCAGTCAGGACCTACCTGGTGTCCACGCCGAACGCCGTGGGAGGGTGTCGCCGACCGCGCAGCGGCCCAGCCAGCTCGGGCCCGTGTGTCCTCAACGCCGCGACGAGCAACCGCTCCCCCAAGGGGCACCTGCCGAGGCCCCGGTCGACGCGACCAGGACGGCACGGACACGGCGCCACACTCGACCCAATGCTCCCAATCAGTCAAACCGGGCAAACCGCGGGGTCGAGTACCCCCTCACCAGCGAACCACGTCGGGCTGCCGACCCAGCGACGGGCCACCGGGCAGTCGGGTGACGGGGCAGCGGGCGGGCGAGCAGGCGGGCGGGGCACGGGCGCTGACGCCGAGGCCGTCTGAGCAGCAACCGCCGATGGACGGGGCACAGACGTCGGTTGCGGATCCATCGCCACCAGCTCGAATCCAAGCTCCTTGCAAGGCCAAACAAAGTCCCACGAGCCTTTGGAAGGTAATCATCTCCATCGCGTTCCGACACTGCGTCTACCGGCTTTCACATGCGCAATACAATGCCGACAGCCCCCCTCTCGATAGATCCCGCATTCGACCCGCCAGCATCTATCCATGAAATAGGAGATGGCAAATACAGAAGGCTCAATCATGGGGTTTAGCCGCCCAGTAAACGGCTTGCGTGACTCCGCATTTCCGACCAGAGTGAACGCATGTTCGAAACAAACGGCGAGGACTCAAGGGATTCAGGAGATGGCGCCGTGCCGTCATTCCGGAACCCTTCGGCCGCGGCCGTCGGCGCGCGGCCAGGCCGGCCCCCGCGGCCAGCGAATTCCGGCCGTGGCCGGTCACAGCCTCGCGAGGGACTGCACGACGCTCGTCGTCGCGTGCCGGCACGCGGGCGCTACGAGCCAGGACGGGGCCAGCGGAAGGCGCCGCGGATTCGGTGAGGGTCTCTGACTCCGACCTCACCGTCGGCGGACCTGCGGTTGGCGAGTCGACCGCCGGTGGGTCCGCGGCCGATGGCCGCGCCGTTGACGGGCCTGCCGTTGACGGGCCTGCCGTTGACGGGGGGCTCGAGGCCACTGGTGGGTTGGCGGCTCGGTTGGTGGCAGTGGGCGCGGTCTTCGACGAGGTGTTGGCGGGTCTGGCTGGGTGTGCCGAGGCGGAGGCGTTCGATCTGGTGGTCGGGCTCGCGCGGCTGGCGTCACGGTTGGAGGGGCTGACGGTCCGGGCGCAGGTACGGCTGGCGGAGCTGCATCCGGCTGTCGGGGGATGTCTGGACGGTGAGGAGGGGGAGGAGGGTGAGGAGGGTGAGCCGTCCTCGCCGTATCTGGGTGACGAACTGGCCGCCGAGCTGGGCCAGTCACCGCGGACGATGACCAGCCGGCTCGACCAGGCCTGGGACCTCGCCCACCGCCTCCCAGCCGCCCTCGACGCGTTGACGGGCGGCGAGCTGGACCAGACCCGGCCACGCGCGCTGCACGCACTCACCCAGGTTCTGTCCGACGGGCAGCGGGCGACGGTCGAGGCACAGATGCTGGCCGGCGGCCGGCTGAGGTCACCCACCCAGTGGCGCCGCAAGATCCACCGAATGATCGGCAGGCTCGACCCCGACGCGGCCACCCGCCGCCACAAGGAAGCGAAGGCCCGGCGGGAGGTGTCGCTCGAACCCGCCGAGGACGGCATGGCACTGCTGTCGGCGACCCTGCCCGCCGAGGACGCCCGAGCGGTCTTCGATCTCGTTGACCGGATCGCCAGGAACGACGCCCACCATGACGGCGACACCCGACCGATCGGCGCCCGGCGGGCCGACGTCCTGACCGCCCTGCTCCTCGGGAACCGCCACGAGCGGGTCACGGTCGAGATCCAGGTCATCGCCCCCCGTCGGCACTCTCACCGGACTCGACGACAACCCCGCCGAGCTGGTCGGCCACGGCCCGATCCCCGCGCACATCGGCCGGGTACTGGCCGCGGACGCCCACTGGCGAAGAGTCCTGACCGACCCCCGGACCGGCACCGTCCTGGACCTGAGACACCGCCGCGTCCCGACCCCTGCACTCGCCAGGCTTGTCCGCCACCGCGACACCCGCTGCGTCTACCCCGGCTGCGCCATGCCCGCCGTCGCCTGCGACCTCGACCACACGATCGCCAGGGCCGACGGTGGCCGCACCGCGCTGGACAATCTGGGCCCGCTCTGCCGCCGCCACCACGTCATGAAACATGGTCAGGAATGTCATTTCCCGCACTCGTGCAGAGGTGGGCCGTGGTCGTGGGTCCGCCATCGTGGCTAATTGGCGCGACGGGCGCGGCGAGCCTCGGGATGATGCGGGCGTGGATGACTGGCCGGATCAAGTCCCGTCTCCGCGGCTCGTCGCCGCCTGGCGGGTACTGGACACCGTGCCGACACGGCGGGTCCCTCTCTGGGCCGCGCACTGGCTGGTTGCTGGCTACGACGGCGAGGCTCTCGTCGAACTCGCGGGGCTCAGCGGACGTGACCCTGGCCCCGTCCACGAACTGCTCGGGGCAGCCCTGGGCGGCTGCGGCCTGGACGGGGCCGATCTCGGCACCGCGCAACGGGATCGCAGGCGCGCGGCCGCCGTGACCGCCTTCACCGCCATCGCCGAACTACACGCCCAGGGACGCGCGACCGAACAATGGGTGCTGCGCACGGTGTACAGGATGCTTGACCCCGATAGGAGGCTTGTGTCGGTTATTGATGAGTCGGTCGCCAGCCTGCCACTGGGCCAGCTGTACCTCCTCGCCGACGAGTGGAAGTTCCTGGAGAGCCCGACCGATGATCAGATTCGGGCGATTGTCCAGCAGGCGTGCCGCGAGCAGCTCGACGCGGCCGTCAACAGCTCAGCCCCGACCGCCCGACCAACCAGCACGACAGCAGCACCAAGGAGCTGAACCGCCCGGGGGTGCTGGCAGCCGTATGGTCGAAGATCACCGGCGCGCTCGCTCGGCCGGGCGGCCATTGGAGGCAGGCCCGCAGGTCGTAGTCGTCGCCGCCAAGTCAGGTGGAGGCCTTACCCAAGGCCGAGGGTGGCGATTGGTGTGGTTGCGCAGGCGAAGTGTCGATCTCCCGCGCCAGGCCGCTTCTTCCGATTGAAGAGCACAGCGTTGACGGTGATGAGCCTGCCGGCAGCGGTGGCCACCGATGACAGTCGATGATCTGGTGGGATTTTCGGAGCTGGGACTCCGAAAATCCCACCAGATCATGAACTGCCCGGCGATCTGGTGGGATCATGGGTGCGGATTGGCGCGCTGCTCCGATTTTCCCGCCAGCCGATCAGACGGAGAAGTCGATCCGCACTTCTGTGACGGCGAACGCACCGGCCGACGTGTCAGCCTCGGTGATCGCGGTTTGTGCACTGCCGTGGTTGCCGGCGAGGCCAGATCGTGACCACCCGAGTGCACAAACAGCGATCAAGCCGCAGGCCCGACTGTCGGGGGCCGCAGTCGGGAACTCGCACGTCACAGTCCTCTGCGTCAAGCCACACATGTAGGCCTTGACCACAGCCCAGGATGGCAACTAGACCAGCCCGAACCAGGGATGTTCATCTGGACCACCCCCACCGGCCGGACCCACCGCAACGACACCACCACCACCACCACCGAAGAAGAAGGTCTCCTCCCTCACGAAGACCCCCACACCTGGACCACCAACCCAGCCAGCACGACACCCACCACCCGAACCACGACACGACCAGCCACACCGAACACGCGGTCCGCGACCGACGTTTTCTGCCCGTTCTAGAACCGCCCAACGGCACGTCGTCGGTCAGGACGCGAGGCCGGCTGCGGACAGTTCTCGGGCAAAACAAAACGCCGTCCGGGCTCGGCCCGAACGGCGAAATGGCTTCAGGGGTACAAAGCAGCCAAGATCATGTTTCGAACGTGGCAACTCTTGTGGAGGTGAGGGGACTCGAACCCCTGGCCTCCTCCGTGCGAGGGAGGCGCTCTACCAGGCTGAGCTACACCCCCGGAAGCACTTCGCAGCTTACAGGACGGACGCACGGATGTGGTTGAGAGGGCGACTGGGATCTTCCAGGACAATCCGGCCAGCTGGCGGGTCGGTCGGGAACGCGGCGAAGGGCGCCACGAGCGCCGGAACCGGTGGTCAACGCGACGAGGTCGCCGCCGCGGGACGGCCTTCCCGCAAGGCTGTCCGGGCGGACGGCACCAGGCCGCCGGGAAGGAGCTCGGCGGCGACGGCGACCGCACCGGCCAGGGCGTGACGGGGGCGTTCGGAAGCGGCTGGGCCCCAGTGGACGAGCTCGGGTTCCGCCGCGGCCAGCAGCGCGGCGAAGATCTCGGCAGCGTCTCCGGAACGCAGCAGGCCTGCCTCGTAGCCCCGCCAGCCGCGCTCGCGCGCGCCGTCGAAGACGACCAGATGGTCCGGCGCCTCGTGGGCGCCGGTGAAGGCGATGCGAGTGCCTTCGGGCACCGCCACCCCGGTCAGGGGCAGTGGCCGGTGCTCCCACAGCTCCAGGCTGTCCTCGGGCAGGACGTCGCGATCCCACAGCGGCACCTGCCAGGCAGAACGACCAGGCCGGTAGAGACCAAGTTGGACGCGGACGCCGCGGCAGCGCAGGTGCAGGCCCCAGCCGTCGGGGCGCACGGCGCGCAGCTCCACGGGCACAGCCGTGCTGGCCGGGCAGAGCAGGTATCCGTCGTTCCGGAGCCGGGCAAGCCAGGCTTCGAACGTCACGGCGGCTGCCTTTCGATGGTGGTGGTCGGTGTCCGCCCAGCCCGGCCGTCCTCGGGCGTCCCGCCGCCTGTGGGCGTCGCTTCGTGGGCCGACACCCAAACGGCACGGCAACGGCCCGCGAACAGCGACGGCCCGTGAGCAGCGACGGTCCACGAAAATGGCGATGAGGCGTGCACCGCGCGGCGCGGTGGACAGCAGAGCTGGCGAGTGTGCGATGGCTTTGCCTGTCGCCAGGCGATCCCTCGGGTCGGACGATCACCCTCGGACAAGCGATCACCTTCGGGACGACGATCACCCTCGGTCGGACGATCAGCCCCGGGCACCGCCGGTCGAATCGGGCTCGATGTCGGGGTGTTCCCGGAGCGCGGTCGCGACCATCGGCAAGGCGTCAGGATCAGCCAGCTCGGAACCCCTCGCGTCCCGGGCCACCAGCCATACCTGGCTGGCCGGCGGCGCTAGACGTCGCCGCGGGATGAACGAACGCGGGCGTCAGCGGACGCGAGGGCGTCGACAACGACAACACCGCGGACAGCGCGCGCCGGCCGCCACGCCAAGGGGCGTGAGGCTCGGCTGCACACGGTGGGTCA
Organism: Pseudofrankia saprophytica; assembly: GCF_000235425.2. Taxonomy (NCBI): domain Bacteria; kingdom Bacillati; phylum Actinomycetota; class Actinomycetes; order Frankiales; family Frankiaceae; genus Pseudofrankia; species Pseudofrankia saprophytica. The sequence continues at coordinate 2,237,067 of NZ_KI912266.1, read as the reverse complement.
CGAGCCCATTATGCACGTCCGCGCTCCAACGTTCCGCCCACGCGACGCCCCGTGCAAGCTGCCGCCGCCGAACCGGTCCTTCACCCGCTACCAGCACAAACAGGGGCCATCCGACGTCTCAGCCGGCAGCCGCCGGACCGCGGACAGCCCGCCATGACACCTCGTCCTGACGGCTTCCGAGCCTGCCGGACAGCCAGACACCTATCTGAGACGCGCGCCACGCGGCGTGAGGCGGCGCGGGGCACGGGACTGCGCCCCCCGCCACGTGGCGGGGGCTGTGGGGAGGGTCAGCTGCCGACGGCGGGGCGCAGGACGTGGACCGCGGCGCCGCCCTCCTCGCGGCCGGCCACCGCCGGCTCGCCGACGGCCGGCGCGCCGGTGGAGCCCGGGCGCCCGCGTTCGCGGACGTGACGGCCGGGGGCGCGACGACGGTACCGCCGCCGCCGGCGGGGCGGTGAGGCCGCCGTGGGTCCCGGGCGGGTTCACCTGCACCCGCCCGGGCCGTGAGGTCGACGGGCGGGCATTGGGGCGCGCGGCCGGGCGCGCGCCCGTCACCCGCACGTTGTTGGTGTACGTCTCATCCTCGCCGGTGGCCGGTGGGCTCGTTTCGGCCCCGCCGGACGCCCCCGCGACCACGGTCGCGGCCGCGACATAGCCGCCGAGGTCGACGGTCTGCGCGTGCGCGGTCGCCAGCTCCTCCTCGGTCAGCGGCGGCCCGTCGTCTCCGGACAGCCGGACGGGGGCGTACTCCGGCGAGGCCAGCCGGCCGGCCTGGCCGCTGGAGACGCGGGGCCGCCCGGCGAAGTCGCCGTCGGCGGGCTCGGCGCGGTGGCCCGCCCCCGAGCGCGACGCCGAGGAAGTCTCCCGGGCGGAGGTGGGCGCCGACGAGCCTCCTCCGGCCATGCGCTGACGCGGATCGGCGGCGGCCCTGCTGGTGGCGGCGGCCGAGCCACGCCCGGCCGTGGGCCGGCCCGCCGACACGGGTGGCGCCCCCGTCTGCCGGCTCGCGCGGCGCGCGGCCCGCTCCGTGGCGATCCGGCGGTCGCGGGCGGCGCGGGACGCCGCGAGTCGCCGCTCGGCCCGGGTGGAGCGCCGAAGATGCGCGAGGTAGACCGTGAGCCCGACGTCGACGAGCAGCTGCACGACGATCCACATGCCGGCGAGACCGGCGGCGAGCCCGATCGTGATGGGCACGGCGGCCAGCAGAACCAGGAGCCGCTGACGACGCAGCCGCAGCAGCGCGCGACGCCGTGGGTCGGCTATCCGCGCCGGTGGCACCGGCCGCGTCGGCCCCACGGCCACCGTGTGCGCGGTCTCGTCCGGCTCGCCGTCGCCCAGGGCGACGCCGTCCGCCGCGGGAGTGCCCGCGCGAGGCGGCGTTGCCTGCCCGCCGGGGTGGCGGCCCTGGCCAGTCAGCCGGCCCGATCCCGACGCGGTGCCGCTGGTCGCGGCGAGGCGCGCCGAGCGGGCCTGGGCGGCCGGCCCGGTGTCGAGGCGCGGCCCACTCAACCGGGACACCGGCGCGCTCTCGGGCGCCGTCCCGATCATCTCGTCGTCCGCGTCCGCCGCCTCGTCCACGCCCTCGGTCTCAGGCTGCCCGGAAAGGTCCACGCGGTCCACACGGTCCACACGGTCCAGATCGTCCACGTCCACATGGACATCAACATCGACGTCGACATCGATGACTCCGCGCACGGTGGCCGGCGCGGGCTGAGCGCGCCCGCCCCGGCGGGAAAGGACACGCATCGCGGTGGAGAAGCGGTCGGCGGAACGCTGCTCGAGCGCGCCGTCATGATGCCGCAGCCACATCGGGATGAGGACGAAACCCCAGACGCCGACGATCGCGAGCCAGATCAGTGCGCTCATACGGTGACCGCCCAGCTCGAGCCGCGGCACACACGGGTGCCCCGGCATCCCTGGCGGCCGGCGACTACCTGCGCCGGAACCACCCGGCAGCCGTGGCGACGGCGCTTGGGCGACGCCGAACGCGCACGGAGCGCGGGAGTGCCGGCCATGTAACACCTTCCTTGTCGTGGTGTGCCTTTGGCGGTGGGTTTCCGATTTCTTGCTTGACGCTAGTGAGGGAAATCCGTCCGGTCACCGACCACCAACCCGCGTGTCGCGCAACAGCTGGCACTCGTCAAGCGCGCGAGCCCCAACACCCCCTGCGGGGGCGCGAAACCCGCCGTCTGAGTACCCACCTGACCGGCACGCGGCCGCATCTCGGCGACCGGGCCGCATTCTCGCCGCGTCACGACGGCGCGACTCGCGACTCAGGACCACGCCGGCGGGCCGGCTAGGCCGGCTAGGCGAAGCGCACAGGCCAGCTGGGCGAAACGCGCACGCCGGAGCGTGGCCCTGGCCGTCTGGCCCTGGCCGTCTGGGCCAGGCCGTCGGGATCGGGCCGTCGGGATCGGGCCGTCAGGGTCGGGCGGAACGAAGCGCGTGCCACCGGCTGAGCAGCCCTTCGGGCACGTCCTCCGTGGTGAGCGCGTAACCGACGTGGTCGCGGTAGAAGCCGTCGATGGCCAGGTAGCGCCGGTGCATACCTTCCTCGCGGAATCCCAGCTTCTCCAGCACGCGACGGCTCGCCACGTTCTCCGGTCGCACGTTCGCCTCTATGCGGTGCAGTCCGACGGGCCCGAAACAGTGGTCGACGACGAGAGCGAGCGCCGTCGGCGTGATGCCGCGCCCGGCGTGCCCCTGGTCGACCCAGTAGCCGACGTGCCCGCTGTTGAACGCCCCGCGCACGATCGTCGACACCGTGACCTGACCCACCAGCGCCCCGCCGTAGAAGGTCGCGAACGGCAGAGCGATGCCCGCCCTGGCCTGCTGGCGCAGCCGGCGCAGCATCTGGCTGTAGATGTTGAGCGTCTGGCGCTGCGCCCAGCTGAGCCGGAAGGACGTCACGCTCGGCGGGGTCGCCTCCCAGGGCGCCAGCCAGTCGCCGTTGCGCCGGCGCATGTCGACCCAGGTCGGTCCGTCGCGGACCCGCAGCGGGCGCACCTCGATCGGGCCGTCGACCAGCCGCGCGGGCCAGCCCGGCGCGTTCACGGGCTCGCTGCCGGTTCCGCGCCCGCGCCACCGGCGTCGGGACCGTCGACGCCCGGGCCGCCAACCTGCCGGCCACCGGGCTGATGGTCACTGGCCTGGTGGCCGCCGGCCTGGTGGCCACTGGGCTGGTGGCCGCCGGGTTGGTGGTCGCCGGCACCGCGCAGCTGGTCGACGGCATGGCCGACGACCGGGCCGAGCACGGCGAGGCCGTCGCGCACGCCACCGGTCGAGCCGGGCAGGTTCACCACGAGCGTCCGGCCGGCGACGCCGGCGAGCCCGCGGGAGAGCACCGCGGTGGGCACCTTGGCCTGCCCGGCCGCGCGCAGCGCCTCGGCGAGGCCGGGCACCGCCCGCTCGATGACGTCGGCCGTCGCCTCCGGGGTGACGTCGCGCGGCGCGAGCCCGGTGCCGCCGGTGGTGACGACCAGGTCGGCCCCCGCGGCGATCGCCGTCCGCAGCGCCGCGACGATCTGGGCGCGCTCGTCCGGCACGACCGTCGGGCCGTCGACGGCGAAGCCCATCCCGGCCAGCCCTTCGGCCAGCACCGGACCTGACCGGTCCGGGTAGCTGCCACGGAACGCCCGGTCGGAGACGGTGACGACGCTGGCCCGCGCGCCTTCCGGCAACCCAGCGGTCCCGCTCACGGCTGACCTTGCTCCTCGTCGTCCTTCTTCGCGGTGGCGGCCTTCATATCGATGCTGGCCTTCTTATCAAGGCCGGCGGTCGTCGCGGTAACGGCCGCCGCCTCCGGGCGGCGCCAGTCGCCGTGCCGGCCGCCCGACTTCGCCAGCAGCCGGACGCCGGTGAGCTCCGCCGCCGGGTCCACCGCCTTGACCATGTCGTGCAGTGTGAGGCCGGCCACCGCGACCGCGGTGAGCGCCTCCATCTCGACACCCGTACGGCCGGTCGTCCGCACCGTGGCGGTGATCTCCACGGCGTCGTCGCGAACGGCCAGGTCGACGGTCACCCCGGACAGCGCGAGCGGATGGCACAGCGGCACGAGCTCCGAGGTCCGCTTCGCGCCCATGATCCCGGCGATCCGGGCGGTGCCCAGCGCGTCTCCCTTCGGCACGCCCTCGCCGCGCAGCAGCTCGACCACGGCCGGGCTCACCAGCAGGCGGCCGCCAGCCGTGGCGGTGCGAACGGTGACGTCCTTCGCGGACACGTCGACCATCCGGGCGGCGCCGGTCTCGTCGACATGGGTCAGCCGGGGAGTAGGCGGCGGGGTGGCCATCTAGATGTCGATCTCCGGGGTGTCGGTGACGGCCGCGGCGGCGAGCAGGGCGTCCGCCGGGTCGGTGGCGAGCAGGATGGCGGTAAGCGGCTTGCCCGGCTCCACCTCGGTCACGTCCTCGGGGACGACCAGCAGCGCGTTCGCCCCCGCCGCGGCGGACAGCTGATGCGATCCCTGGCCGCCGGCCGACCACGCGACCAGGCCACCGTCCTCCCCTCGGCCGACCCGTACCCGCAAGTAGGAGCGCTTCCCGGCGGGCGAGGCCAGAGCCTCGGCGGCGGTAACGATCAGCCGCGGACGGCCAGGCCCCACCAGTCCGCGCATCCTGCGCAGCGCCGGCCGGACGAACAGCTCGAACGACACCAGGGCACTCACTGGGTTGCCGGGCAGCGTGAAGACCGGCACACCGTCGATCACGCCGAACCCCTGCGGCTTGCCCGGCTGCATCGCGATCCGGTCGAAGGTGACCTCGCCGGTGGCGGCGAGCACCTCCTTGACGATGTCGTGCGCGCCGACGCTCACCCCGCCGGTGGTGACGACCGCGTCCACCATGGGCAGCACCGCGCGCAGCGCCGCCTCGAACCGGGCCGGGTCGTCCGGCACGCCGATCAGGCGGCGAACCTCGGCCCCCGTCTCGCGGGCCGCCGCGGCGACCGCGTAGCTGTTCGAGTCAACGATCTGGCCGGGGCCGACCCGCTCGCCGACGTCGACGAGCTCGCTGCCGGTGGACAGCACCGCGACTCGCGGGCGCGGGTGAACCGGCGGACGGGCGATGTTGATCGCGGCGAGCAGGCCGATCTGGGCGGCGCCGAGAGGCGTCCCGGCGGTGAGCACGAGGGTGCCGGGGGCGACGTCCTCGCCGGCGCGGCGGATGTGCAGGCCCCGGCGGGCCGGCTGGTAGACGGTCACCGTCTCGGTGCCGCCGTCGGTCCACTCCACCTGGACGACGGTGTCGGCGCCCGGCGGGAACGGCGCGCCGGTCATGATCCTCACCGCGGTGCCCGCGGCGACCTCGCCCGGCCGCGCCGCGCCCGCGGCGATCTCCCCGGTCACCGGCAGGCGCACCGGGGCGTGCTCGGAGGCCGCCGCGATATCAGCCGAACGCACCGCGTAGCCGTCCATCGCGGAGTTGTCGAACCTGGGAATCGCCATGGTCGCCCGTACATCGGCCCCCAGCACACAGCCATGGGCCTCGGCCAGGGGAATGCGTTTCGCCGGCAACACCTCGACCGTGCGCAGAATGTCCGAAATATGCTCGTCGACCGTCTTCATCGGCGCTTGACCTCCATAACCCGTGGAACGCGTTCCACGGACGGCCCGATCAACCCGCGTCCTCCGTCGCGAGTTGTGACGAGCCTTGGCCCGACGTCCGGACGCCGAGCACCTCGGCCGACGGCGTCCAGCCTCTCCGACGACCGGCCGCCGACCGGCGGGCCTGGCGTTCACACGTCCCAGACCCCGCAGCGTTCCGGCGGTACACCACCGGCGTCAAGCGATCGCCGCCGGTTTGTGCACAGGCACCCTCGGGCTACGCCGGATCGAGGCACCGGGCGCGGCCCGGCCACGACCCACGCCGCCAGGCCAATCACTCATGGTCACCAGTATGCGCCGCCGACGACCGCCGTCGATTCCTGACGAGACCCCGGCCGGCGCGGCTCCGGCACGCAGGGCTACCCAGCCGCGGCGCGCCCGTCCGCGATAGTGAGTGGCGGGCGGTCAGTGGGAAAGAAGCACCGCGCCCTGACGGCCCGGCGAGCATCTTCCCCTCCGGCTCTTTTGGGGGATGCCGGGTCAGCTGTCGGCCTTCGGGCCGCCACCCGCGACGTACTCCTCGAGCCAGGGGTAGAGCTCGGGGCCGAGGTCAGGCCGCTCGCAGGCCAGCCGGATGATCGCCTTCAGATAGTCGATCCGGTCGCCGGTGTCGTAGCGGCGGCCCGTGAAGACCACGCCGTGCACCGGCTCGCCGGCCTCGTCCGCCGCCATCGCCAGCTCGCGCAGCGCGTCGGTCAGCTGGATCTCACCGCCGCGGCCGGGCCCGGTGCGTCGCAGCACGTCGAAGACGACCGGCGAGAGCACGTAGCGCCCGATGATGGCGAGGTTGCTCGGTGCCTCGGCGACCGGCGGCTTCTCGACCAGGTCGCGGATCCGCACCGTCTCGTAGCGACCATCGGCCCGCACCGGCTCCGGGTCCACGGTGGCCACGCCATACAGCGAGACCATCTCCTCCGGGACCTCCATGAGCGCCACGACGCTGCCGCCGAACTGCTCCTGCACGGCCAGCATCTCCGGCAGGAGCGGGTCACGTTCGTCGATCAGGTCGTCGCCGAGCAGCACGGCGAACGGCTCGTCGCCCACATGACCGGCACCGCAGAGCACCGCGTGTCCAAGGCCCCGCGGCGCGCCCTGCCGGACGGAATGCACCTCGCCCAGCTCGTTCGAGGCACGGACCCGTTCGAGCCTCGTGGCGTCGCCCTTGCGTTCGAGCACCAGCTCCAGCTCGGCGTCGCGGTCAAAGTGGTCCTCGATGGCCTTCTTCGACCTACTCGTGACGAGCAGGACATCCCGCAGGCCAGCCCGCGACGCCTCCTCGACCACGTATTCGATGGCCGGCCGATCGACGACGGGCAGCATCTCCTTGGGCACAGCCTTCGTCGCCGGAAGGAACCGGGTCCCGAGGCCCGCAGCCGGAATTACCGCCTTCGTCACTGGCATAGCCGAAACCTTAGTGGCCCCAACTGTCGGAGGCACAGCCATGGCCGCACGGCTCGGTAAACACCACACCGTCCGCGAGGTTGCCGTCCGGTGGCCGACGGGCGGCCGGCCACCAGGAGCGCGTCGACCGACGGCCATGCCTTCGTTCTGACCGCCGCCGTGGGCGCCGGTGATCCGCATGCGCCGACGCCTCCCGTCAGGCACCGTCTTCGGGCAGTCTTGACCCGTGTCGGAGTGGGGCAGGGCGCTGGACGGCGCCGACCTGACGGCCCACGCGAAGGCGGAGCTTCGTCGGCTGGTCGCGGCACGCCGGAGCGGCGCCGAGCCACGGCCGGCGCCCGACGCCAGGCTCGGTCCGTCGGCGGGCACCGGACCACGGACCGCCCGGGCCGGCGGCGCCGGGATCGCGGGCCGGGTGCTCGCCCTGCCCGAGGTCACCAACGCGGTCTGGGTGGCGGCGTTCGTCGGCCTGCCGGGCGAGCCCGACACGCGACCGTTGCTGGCGGCCCTGCGCGCCCGCGGCGCCCGGGTGCTGCTGCCGGCGGTCCGGGAGGATCTCGACCTCGACTTCCGCGAGTTCACCGGCGCCCTCGTCCCGGGAGCGCTGGGCACGCGAGAGCCACCCCCTGCGGCGCCGGCCGTCGAGCTCGCGGCCGCGGACGTCGTGCTCGTCCCGGCGGTCGCCGTCGACCGGCACGGCCGCCGCCTGGGCCGTGGCGGCGGTTCCTACGACCGCGCCCTGCGCCGGGTCCGTCCCGAGGCGACGCTGGTCGCCGTCGTCGACGACCTCGCTATCGTGGACAGCGTGCCCGTCGACGCGCACGACCTGTCTGTCTCCGTCATCGTGACGCCCACCCAGGTCGTACGCCGCGGACCGGTGTGACGGTTCGGATACCCGTTCGCTGGCTCCGGCGGGAACGTGACGCCGGCCAACCGGTTACAGTTGGCAGTCGTTACTGTCGAGTGCCAACTCCTGGGGAGGAGACCGTGCCGACGTACCAGTACCGCTGCACCGCCTGCGGCAATGACCTGGAGGCCGTGCAGAGCTTCAGCGACGCCGCGCTGACCGAGTGCCCGGTCTGCCAGGGTCGGCTGCGCAAGGTCTTCAGCTCGGTTGGCCTGGTGTTCAAGGGCAGCGGGTTCTACAAGACCGACAGCCGCTCGGGGTCGTCCGCGACCGCGCCGGCGCAGCGCACCAAGGAGGCCGCGGCCGAGGGCGGCGGCAAGGAGACCGCGGCGGACAGCGGCGGCAAGAGCACGAGCTCGGACGCGGCGAAGTCCACCGCGACGCCGGCCGCCTCGAGTGCCTCCTCCTCGTCCGCCAGCGGTGGTGGCAGCGCGGCCAACGCCGCCTGACCTCGCCGCTGCCGCCCGGCTCCGCGCCTCCGCCACGGTCGCGCCAGGGTCCCGCCCCGATCGGGGCGGGACCCTCTGCTGACGGGACCCCTGTTGATGGGACCCCTGCCGACTGGTCTCCCTGCCGACTGGTCTCCCTGCTGACTGGTCTCCGATTGGCGCCCCGTACGCGCGGACCGACCGGTCAATCGGCGAGGAAGGGCGATGCGGCCTATCTAGCCCAGTTTGGTAACGGACGTTCCGTTTAACCGGCAGCAATAAGGCACCCAGTGCCATCAAAGCGTCGGCGGAAGACAACCCGGACGCCACCAACGGGTGAAGCGCCAGGCGTTTGACGGTCCGGACCGCTACGACTTGCGCCTTCGGTAGTGATCGATGATCCACGCATCGACCTCTCGCTTGCGCCAGACCCGAGTTCCTTTGGCCCCACTGCCCGCGGGTGCGTTGATGACCTGCAAGGGGTCGGGGAACTTTGGGTCCTTACGAGTCCAGTAGTCCACCGCCTGACGCGTGATCTTGAGCTGGAACGCGATGTCCCCGATACCGACCAACTGCTCACCGTCGTCCACGGCGGACATCGTAGCCACTTTGCTCGCGCAAGATAGACACTAGGGCTGTTTTGCTTTCCAGCGATAAGTTGCGGATGAATCCGGTCCTCATCGCGCGAGCGAACCGGAGGCGACTGGCACCACGCACCGAGCCCGAGCACACGCACAGGGAGCAGGATCGAACCATGACAAGCGAAAGCCTGCCCAAGGATGGCCGAACGGAGGACGGGATTCCGGCGGACGCTTCCGCGCCGCCCGCTCTTCCCGCGCCGTCAGCACCGCGGGTGGCGCGGCGTCACCTCGACCTTGACTGGGAACGCGAGCCCGCGCAGGGCGTCGACCCCGAGGACTCGCTGCGCGGTGGGGGCGACAACCTCGCCCGCCTGCTGGCGGACGTGCCCCCGCACCACGTCGACTAGAGGGCCAAAGGGTGTGCGAAAATGATCTTCTTTCGCGCACCCGGAGGCCATTGTCGTCTGGATCACTGAGGGGCCGCGTGGGAAGGGCTGGAAGGACTGTCGTCGTCAGCGCAGATTTCCCGCGGCATCCAGGAGCCGCGCGGCGAACTCGGCCGGCGCCTCCAGGTGGGCCGCGTGGCCGCAGTCGGCAAGCACCCGAACCGTCACGCCCAGCTCGCGCCGCAACAGCTCGGCGGCGCGGTGGCGGACGTCCGGGGAACGCTCACCGACCGTGACGATCACCGGGCCGGGCGTCGGCCCCGGCGCGGCCGGCTCGAAGCGCAGGAACATCGCCAGGTCGCGCGCGACCGCGCCCGGGTCGAGCGGCGCGTCCGACGGCCGCCAGCGATCCCCGTAGAGCGTCCGCCCAAAGGCCGCCACCCCGCCGGTCTCGAACGCGGCCGCCATGGGCGCGAGCAGGCCGGGCAGCAGCGACCCGACGGCCGGCTCGTGCAGCACCGCGGCCCCGATCGGTACCCCGGCCGCCAGCGCGGCCAGGCCCAGGGTCGCCCCACCGCTCACCCCGCCGAACACCACCGTCCGCGCCGCCTCGAGCTCTGAGGCCTTGGGCCTCGCCGGGGCGGGCACCGGGACGCCGAGCCGTCCGGCGTGCTCGACGGCGGCGCGCACCGCGGCCAGCTCCCGCGCGAGATCGCCAGTGGACGGCCGGTCGGGGGCCAGCACCTGGCGCTCCCCCAGCTCCCGGCGCACCCCGGCCCAGATGGCGCCGGTCGTCGCCGCCCCGTGCAGCAGCAGGAACGACGGCGCGGGCGCCGGCTCAGCCGTCCTCATCGTCGCGGTCACCTCCATCGTGATGGCGTGGTCGCCGGCCAGCCGCCGCGCCCGGTCCAGCCGCCGCGCCCGGTCCGGCGGTCCGGCCGCCATCATCGGTCCGCCACGGCCGCGGGCGGCCGGCGGCGGCGGCCGCGACCCAGGAACGTAACAAGCGGCGCGTTGATCCGAAACACGCGAATCTCTACCGTCACCTGCATGTACACGAGCCTGTATACAGGCTCGTATTCAGAGGGGGAAGGAGGTCGCGAGGTGTCTGGCACCGCCCGTCCGCCGCCCTGGCGCGCCACCCTCCCTTCCCCGCCACGGCCAGGTTCACTGCCGGCCGCCGACCGCCGTCCGCCCTAGGAGGTACGACCATGCTCAGCGTCGTGCCCGCTCAGGGCCAGGATCGGGTGGGGGCCTGGGACACGGCTGTGGCCCATGGCGGATGCTCGGCTGCATGACACCGACGCAGCCGCCGACAGCGCAGCCGCCCGCAGCACGGCCGCCGGGGGCGCAGCCACCGGGCGCGCAGCCGCGCACCGTGGCGCGCCGGTCGCCGGCCAGGACCGTGCCGGTCGGAAACCTGCGCGAGCACGCCTACGTCGCCCTGCGCCAGCGGCTGATGGAGGGCGAGTTCTCCTTCCGCGACCGACTGACCGAGGAACGGCTCGCCGCACTGCTCGGTGTCTCGCGAACACCGGTGCGGGAGGCGCTCACCCGGCTGGCGGGCGACGGCCTGGTCGAGAAACGGCAGGACGGGGGCTACTACCCGGCGGAGCCCGACCTCACCGGCCTGCGCGACCTCTACGAGATCCGGGTGGTGCTGGAGCTGCGCGGCCTGGAAAGGGCACTGGAGTCCGGTGTCCCGCACGAGGCCGCACTCCTGGAACCGTTGCGCGACAGCTGGCGGGCCCTGCGTACGGCGCCTCCCGACCCTGACCCCTCCTTCGTCGCCCTCGACGAGGACTTCCACCTCACGCTTTCCCGGGCGTCCGGCAACCTCGAGCTGGCCAGCCTGCTCGACGCCATAAACGCCAGGATCCGGCCCGTCCGCATGCACGACTTCCTCACCGAGGACCGCATCCTTCTCACCATCGAGCAGCATCTCGGCATCGTCGAGACCGTGCTCACCGGCGACCTGCCCGACGCGGTGCGCAAGCTGCGCAGCCATGTCGGCGAGTCGATGGAGGTCGTGGAGAAGCGGGCCGCCCGCGCAATTACCCAGATGGTGCTCCGCCGAGGCCGCTCACCGCGCCAAGGCCCGTGACACCGCCACGCCGCTCGCCGCCGTCGTCGGCCCGCGGGAGACAGCTCTCCCGCTGACCGTCTTCGCCGGTGCCGCGCGCGGCGGGCCCACGCGGCCGGACGGTCGGGCGTTGCCGAAGGACGGGTCACCCGGACTCCGCGCACAAGACATCGCCATTGTCACGCGCGCTTTTGTCCACCCTTCCTTCGTGCCTTCGAGCATGCCCTCGAAGGCACAGATCCAGCACCGCCCGACGGGCCCGACGAGGACGCATCCTCCCGGGCCGAGGAACCGGAAGGCCGCGATGTCAGAACTGTCCGGGCGCGCGCCCGGAGCCACGCAGGGCCAAAGGGTGTGCGAAAATGATCTTCTTTCGCACACCCGGCGGCCGTCGATCCCGGCAACACAGGGCCAAAGGGTGTGCGAAAATGATCTTCTTTCGCACACCCGGCGGCCGTCGATCCCGGCAACACAGGGCCAAAGGGTATGCGAAAATGATCTTCTTTCGCACACCCGGCGGCCGTCGATCCCGGCAATACCCGCGGGCATGCCATGTCCACGGTGACCGTCGAAGCGCCCGGCGCGACCACCACCGCCGAGCCGCTGCTCGCCGTCACCGGCTTCACCAAGCGGTTCGGCGAGGTGCTCGCCAACACGGACGTGAGCTTCGACGTTCGACCGGGTGAGGTGCACGCCCTCATCGGTGAGAACGGCGCCGGAAAGTCCACCCTGCTCAAGCTGGTCTACGGCATGTACCGGCCGGACTCCGGCGAGATGCGGGTGGCCGGCGAGCAGGTTGCCGTCGGCTCGCCCACACAGGCCCGCGCCCTCGGCATCGGCATGGTCTTCCAGGACCTGCGGCTGGTGCCCGCGTTCACCGTGACCGAGAACTACGCGCTGGCGCTGGCCAGGACCGGGCTCACGCTGCGCCATGGCGAACTGCGCCGGCGCATCGCCGAGGCGAGCGAGTCCTACGGGCTGGCCGTCGACCCGACGGCGCTGGTGCGCCACCTGTCGATCGGCGAGCGTCAGCGCACCGAGATCCTCAAGGTGCTGATGACGGGCGCCCGGATCGTCATCCTCGACGAGCCGACGAGCGTGCTCGCGCCGTCCGAGGTTGACGCGCTGTTCGCGATGGTGAACGGCCTGAAGGCGCAGGGCTTCGGCGTCGTGATCGTCACCCACAAGCTGGCCGAGGTGCGGGCCATCGCCGACCGGGTGACGGTGCTGCGCGGCGGGCGGGTCGTGCTGGGCGGCGTCGACCCGAAGCCGATGACCGACGCCGAGCTGGTCGAGGCGATGGTCGGGCAGACGGTGGCGCCCCTGCCGGCGGAACGGCCGACGGTCGCCTCGGAGGCGCCGCCGGCGCTCGAACTGGTCGGGGTGAGCGCGCTCGGCGACCGCGGGGTCACCGCGCTGCACGAGGTCACCCTGACCGTCCAGCCGGGCGAGATCGTCGGTGTGGCCGGCGTGGCCGGCAGCGGGCAGCGGGAGCTGTGCGAGGTCGCCGTCGGCGCCCGGCCGACGTCGGCCGGCACCGTCCGGGTGAGCGGCCAGGAGCTCGGCCGCGGCGGCCCGACCGCGGGGATCACCGCCGGCGCCGTCGACGTGCCGGAGGACCCGGTGAACGACGCCGTCGTCCCGACGCTGACCGTGCTCGAGCACATGGCCCTGGGCAACCTGCGGGCCTTCCTGCGCCGGATCGGCGTGGACTGGCGCCGGATCGGCAGGCACACGACGGAGATCAACGACCGGGTCAAGCTGCGGATGGCGCCGGCGCACCGCCGAGTCGCCGACCTGTCCGGCGGCAACATCCAGCGCGTGATGCTCTCGCGGGCGCTCGGCCGGGAGGCGAGCCTCGTGGTCGCCGCCTACCCGAGCAGGGGCCTGGACATCGCGACCACCCGGCGCACCCAGGAGCTGCTGCTGGCCCGCCGCGCCGACGGCGCCGGGCTGCTGGTGGTCTCCGAGGACCTCGACGAGCTGATGTCGGTCGCGGACCGGATCGCGGTGTTCTGCGCCGGCCGGCTCACCGGCGTCGTGCCGGCGGCGACCACGAACCGCCAGGAGCTCGGCGCCCTGATGACGGGCGCGCCTGGTCCCACGGAGCAGACCGCCGCGGCCGAGACGGCGACGGCCGACGCGCCGGCGGGCGGCCCGACGTCAGAGGGGGACGAAGGGGCATGAGCGACACGACCATTCCGGCGCAGTTCGCGCCGGAGGACGCGGCGGGCGGGACGGGCGCCGTGGCGACGGCGACCCTTGCTCCCGAGGTACCGGTCGCCCCCGGGACTCCGGGTGCGTCCGCGGCACCGGTCATGCCGGCCGTCGAGAGCCGGCTGACCGGGATCGGCCGCGGGGTGGCCCGGTGGGCGGCCGCGCTCGCCGGCGCGATCACGATCTTCACCGTGCTCCTGCTGCTCAAGGGCGCGAACCCGGCGAGCGTCTACTCCAACGTGTGGACCTCGACGTTCACCCACCAGCAGTCGATCGAGCAGATCTTCATCAAGGCGGCGCCGCTGCTGCTCGGCGCGCTCGCCGTCGTGGTGCCGGCCAGGGCCGGGCTCGTCAACGTCGGTGGCGAGGGGCAGATCGTGATCGGCGCGGTCGCCGCCGGCGGGATCGGCATCTCGCTCGGCGACCGGCTCGGCGGCGGGCTGGTCATGATCCTGATGGTCGTCGCGTCGATGGCGGCCGGGGCGGCCTGGGCGGGGCTCGCCGCGGTGTTGCGCCTGACGGTCGGCATCAACGAGGCGGTCAGCACGCTGCTGATGAACTACATCGCCCTCGACCTGCTGCTCTACCTGATCTACTCGCCGTGGAAGGACCCGCACGGTACCGGGCAGCCGACGACCGCACCGCTCGCGGACACGGCGAAGCTGCCCTACATCGGCACCACCGCGGTCCACGTCGGGATCGTGTTCGCACTGATCGCGACGGCGGTCGTGTGGCTGCTGCTGCGCTACACGACCTGGGGCTTCCGCCTGCGGGTGATCGGCGGCAACCCGGAGGCGGCCCGGCGCGCCGGGCTCCCGGTCGCGCTGCTGCTGCTGTCGGCGATGCTCGTCGGCGGGGCGCTCGCCGGGCTCGGCGGCATGGTCCACTACGCCGGCGTCGAGTACAAGCTGCGCACCGGCATCACCACCAACTTCGGCTACATCGCGTTCCTCGCGAGCTGGCTCGCGCGGCACAACCCGGTGAGCGTCGTGCTCGCGGCGCTCGCGCTCGCGGCCATCACGGTCGCCGGCGACAGCCTGCAGCTCGACTCGGCGCTGCCCGCGGCCACGGTGAACATCCTGATGGGCCTCGTGCTCATCGCCGTCCTCGGCTGGACGACACGCAAGAAGAGCGGGGGGAAGGCGCGATGAGCAGCCTGGTGGTCGACGTCCTGGCCGGCGCCGTCGGCGGCGGCACGGCGATCATGTACGCCGGGCTCGGCGAGACCATCTCCGAGCGCGCGGGTGTGATCAATCTGGGCACCGAGGGCAGCATGCTCGGCGGGGCGCTGGCGGCCTACGCGGCCACCGCGACCTCCGGCAGCCCGTGGGTCGGCGTGCTGGCCGGCATGGGCGCCGGCGCGGCGCTCGCCGCCGTGCACGCGGTACTGGTGGTGGCCCGCAAGGCCAACCAGTTCGCCTCCGGGCTGACGGTGATGTTCTTCGCGCTGGGCCTCACGTCCCTGTTCGGCGCGGCCTACGTCGGGCGGCAGATCCACGCGCTCGACCCGTGGAAGGTACCGGGCCTGTCGTCGATCCCCTGGGTCGGCCAGATCCTGTTCGACCACGACCCGCTGACCTACCTCTCGTTCGCGGTCGCCCCGCTGGTGTGGTGGCTGCTCTACAAGAGCCGGGTCGGCCTGCTGATCCGCACCGCCGGCGAGCACTCCGAGGTGCTGCTCGTCCACGGCTACTCGACGAACGCCGTGCGCTACGTCTCCGTCATCGCCGGCGGCGGGCTGTGCGGGCTCGGCGGGGCGCAGCTGTCGATCGCCTACTCGAACGCCTGGTTCGAGAACATGACGGTCGGTCGCGGCTTCATCGCGGTGGCGCTGGTCATCTTCGCGACCTGGAACCCGCTGCGGGTCATGGCCGGCTCGTACCTGTTCGGCGCGGCGCTCGCGCTCTCGCCCGCGCTGCAGGCTCGCGGCTACGGCATCAACCAGTTCGCCCTGGACGCGATCCCGTTCGTCGTGACGATCCTGGTGCTCGCCGTGCTGGGCAAGCGCACGCTGCTCGCCGCGCCCGACGAACTGCGCCGCGTCTTCGAGACCCGCGCCGCCTAGCGCGAGACCCCGCGCCGCCTGGCGCGAGACCCGCGCCGCGCGGGCCACAAAGCCCCCGCATCGGTTTCTCACCGATCGGCCGGACGGCCGGGATCCTCCCCTGCCCCCCTTTGGCCGTCCGGCCATCTCTCCCTGCCCGTGCGCGCCGCACTGACCCCCGGCGGCGTCATTCCTCCCTGCCCGAAACGACCGCGTTCCGCGGGAACCTCGGCTCACTTCCACCGGGAAGGACCCTTTCACCATGCGATTCCGTTCACGGCGCGTCGCGGTGGCGTTCACCGCGCTCGCCTCCGCGCTCGCGATCGCGGCCGCCGGCTGCAGCAGCGCGGCGTCCCACGACTCCGCCGGCGCCGCCACCGGCTCATCGGTGCCAGGCAAGGACAGCAAGGCCGTCGGCTTCATCTTCGTCGGCCCGAAGGACGACTACGGCTACAACCAGGCCGCGTACCAGGGCAGCCAGGAGGTCAAGAAGGCCTTCCCGGACCTGCAGGTCATCACCGCGGAGAACGTCCCCGAGGACGACAACGCGGCCCGGGTCATGGAAGGCATGATCCAGAAGGGCGCGAAGATCATCTTCGCCACCAGCTACGGCCACCTGGACGCCGCGCTCAAGGTCGCCGCCGCGCACCCGGACGTCGTCGTCGTCCAGCAGGGCAACGTGATCGCCGACGGGAAGGTCACGGCGAACACCGGCACCTACTTCGGCACGGTCTACGAGCCGGTCTACCTGGCCGGCATCGCCGCCGGGAAGGCGACGAAGTCCAACAAGCTGGGCTACGTCTACGCGTTCCCGATCCCGCAGACGATCGCGAACATCGACGCCTTCGAGCTCGGCGCGAAGTCGGTCAACCCGGACGCGAAGACCTACACCGTCAACACCTCCAACTGGTGCGACCCGGCCAAGCAGGCCCAGGCCACGCAGAGCCTGCTCTCCCAGGGCGTCGACGTCATCACCCAGCACCAGGACTGCACCGGCACCGTCATCAAGGCGACCGAGGCCGGCGGAGCATTCACCGTGGGCTACCACGCGGACGCCTCGGCGCTCGCGCCGAAGGGCTGGCTCACCGGCTCCGAGTGGGCCTGGGGCCCGCTCTACACCGACATCGTGAAGACGTCGCTGGCCGGGAGCTTCACCGGTAGCAAGTACAACGCGAACTACCGGGTCGGCTACAAGAACGGTGAGAACCCGTTCGTCCAGTCGAAGTTCGGGCCGTCCGTCACCCAGGACACGAAGGACGCCATCACGAAGGCCAAGACGGCGATCTCGGCGACGGACGGCTCGCCGTTCAAGGGCCCGATCACCGACCAGGAGGGCAAGGTCCGCATCCCGGCCGGCACCGTCCCGGACTATGCGACCCTCGACACCATCGACTACTTCGTCGACGGCGTCGTCGGGGAGCTTCCCAAGTCCTAGACACGACCAATCGCACGACCTGACTCTCCGCCTCGCTTCCCCGCCGATTCCGCTGGCCCTGGCGCCATAGCTTCGACCTTGGTGCCGGGCCGGACGGAATCGGCGGGGAAAGCGGGCCATCGACCTATGCCAGCAGTTCGGGGAATCCGGAAGGTAGGACCACGATGACCGCCAACGACGTCACCTTCGCCACCGTGGAGGCGGACCCGTACGACTGGCCGTACAACGGGTCTTTCTCCCCCGCCACCACCGCCGTGATCAACATCGACTGGCAGGTCGACTTCTGCGGCAAGGGCGGCTACGTCGACACCATGGGCTACGACCTGGAGCTCACCAGGGCGGGGCTCGCCCCGACGGCGCGACTGCTCGAGGCGCTGCGGCCGCTCGGGTTCTTCATCGTGCACACCCGCGAGGGCCACCGCCCCGACCTGTCCGACTGCCCGCCGAACAAGCTGTGGCGCTCGAAGCGGATCGGCGCCGGCATCGGCGACGAGGGTCCGCAGGGCCGCATCCTCACCCGCGGCGAGCCCGGCTGGGAGATCGTCCCCGAAGTCGCCCCGCTGCCCGGCGAGGTCGTCATCGACAAGCCGGGCAAGGGCTCGTTCTACGCCACCGACCTGAACCTGATCCTGGCGCGCGCCGGCATCACCCACATCATCCTGACCGGCATCACCACCGACGTGTGCGTGCACACTACGATGCGTGACGCCAACGACCGCGGCTACGAGTGCCTGCTGCTTTCCGACTGCACCGGCGCGACCGACTACGGCAACTACGAGGCCGCCCTCAACATGGTCAAGATGCAGGGCGGTGTCTTCGGCTCGGTCGCCACCTCGGACGCGCTGCTGGCCACCGTGGCCGCCCCGGTCGCCGGCTGACCGGCGATGGTCAGTACCTTCCCCGAACCCGAAGCCCTGACACAGCCCGAAGTCCAACCCCCAGTTCCAGCCTCCGAGCCGGCGACAGCGCCGGCGCTCCCGCCAGGGCCGCTCGACCTGCAGGCCGCCGTGCTGCGCGACGCCTACCTCTCGGGGCGGCTGCGGGTGATCGACGTCGTCGAGGCGGTGCTGGCGGCCATCACCGCCCGCGGCGACGACGGCGTCTGGATCCACGTCGCGGACCGCGCCGACCTGCTCGCCAGGGCGGCGGAGCTCGACGTGCTCCGAACCTCCCTGATCGGGACGGCGTCCGGTGGCGACCTCCCGCCGCTGTTCGGCCTGCCGTTCGCGGTGAAGGACAACATCGACGTGGCCGGGATGCCGACGACGGCCGCCTGCCCAGGCTTCGCCTACCCGGCCACCGCCGGCGCGCCGCTGGTCGACGCGCTGCTCGCCGCCGGCGCCGTCTGCGTCGGCAAGACCAACCTCGACCAGTTCGCCACCGGTCTGTCCGGGGTGCGCAGCCCCTACGGCATCCCCACCTCGCCGTTCGACCCGGCCATGATCGCCGGCGGGTCCAGCTCCGGCTCGGGGGTGGCGGTCGGGGCCGGCCTGGTCACGTTCGCCATCGGCACCGACACGGCCGGCTCCGGCCGGGTACCGGCCGCACTGACGAACACCGTCGGCATCAAGCCGTCGCGCGGGCTGGTCAGCTCCCGCGGCGTCGTGCCCGCCTGCCGGTCGCTGGACTGCCCGGCGGTCTCGGCGCTGTCGGTCGCCGACGGCACGCTCGTGCTGGACGTCATCAGCGGCTTCGACGAACACGACCCCTGGTCGCGCCGTTTTCCCCCGCCGACGCCAGGCCGGGTCTCCTGGAGCGGCGAGGACGACCACCCGGCGGACGACGACGTGGCGGACGACAACGCGACGGGTGGCGCGCCCGGTCTCGGGGGGTTGGGCGCGCCACCCGTCCGGCTGGGGATCCCGGCCGCGGCGCTGGTGGCCGCCGACTGCGACGACGCGGTCCAGGCGGTGTTCGCGCGGGCGCTCGACCTGCTCACCGACCTGGGCGCCGAGCTGGTCGAGATCGACCTCGCGCCGTTCCTCGAGGCCGGAACCATGCTCTACGAGGGCCCGTGGCTCGCCGAGCGCTACGCCGCGGTCGGCGACTTCCTCGAGGAGCACCCGGACGCCGTCCACCCGGTCGTCGCCGAGCTGCTCGCGCCCGGCGCGCGGGTCAGCGGCGTCGACGTCTTCACCGGCTTCGAACGGCTGCGGACGCTGCGCCGCCAGACCGAGGCGGCGTGGCGGGCGGCCGACGCGCTGCTGCTGCCGACCGTGCCGCGGACGTTCTCCGTCGCGGACATGCTGGCCGACCCGATCCGGCGCAACGCCCGCCTCGGCCGGTACACGACGTTCGTGAACCTGCTGGATCTCGCGGCGGTCGCGGTCCCGGCCGGTTTCGCCGCCGGTCTCCCCTACGGTGTGAGCCTGATCGGCCCGGCCGGATCGGACGCCCGCCTGGCCGCCGTCGGCGCCGCGCTGCACGACCGTTCGGGCCTGGCCCCTGGGCTGGGTACCTTCCCGCTCGTCTCGGCACCGCCGCCATCGCCCGTCTAGTCCGTTCCTGACGCCCCGGCCGTCCAGATCTCGGCCGTCCAGCCGGGCTCCCACCAGGCGCGGGGCTGCGGGCACGCGGAGGTACGGGCAGGCGGAGCTACGGGCAGGGCGCCCGGTAGGAGTGGCCGGGAAGGGCGCGCAGCCATTCCGCCTGGGTGAGACGAGTGCCGACCCGGGCGCAGACCTGCTCCGCCGCGACCGCCGGATCCAGCTCCCACACCCGCGTCGAGCCGGCGCCCACGGCGGCCAGCACCCAGCCGCGGCCGGACGAGCTGAGGGCGAGCGCACCCGGTGTCCCGTCCACGCGCAGGGTGCCCCCGGCCCGCGGGCGCGTGGGCCAGGTCATGTCCCAGATCGTGATCTCACCGTCGGCGCCGCCGGACAGGAGTGTCCGCCCGTCCTGGCTGAAGACCAGGCCCGCGACGCCGGCGGGGCGGGCGCCGAACGTGGCCACCGGCCGCGGCCGCCGGCCGCCGGACAGCTGGTAGAGCTGGATGTTGCCGCCGTCCGACGCGGTGGAGGCCGCGGCGCCGGCGGAGGACCGGTCGAGCGGGGTGGTGGCGACGGCGAGCAGGGAGCCATCCGGGCTGAACCGGACCTGGCTCGCCTTGGTCCAGACGTAGAACTCGGCGTAGGGGCGCGGCCGGGCCCGTTCGGAGAGATCCCAGACCCGCAGGAAGCCGACGCCCCCGACCGCGAGCGTCCGGCCGTCCGGCGCGAGCGCGACCGACAGCGCGGGACCCGCGATCCTGACCGCGGCGAGCTGGCGCGGATGAGCACGGTCCGCCACGTCCCAGAGGCGCACGGAGCCGTCCGCCTCCGCCGTGGCGAGCGTCCGGCCATCGGCGGAGAACACGACGTCGTTGACCGTCGCCGTGGCACCGCGCAGCACCGCGAGCTGGACGGGGCGGGCCGGGTCGGCGAGATCCCACAGCCTGACCAGCCGGTCGGCGCCGCCGGTGGCCGCCACCCGCCGGTCCTCGGCATCCGCGGGCGCGGAGGCGACCGTCATGACCGCGCCCGTCTTCGCCAGGAACGTGGCGCCCCGGCGGACCGCGCTCGGGTCGCGCAGGTCCCAGACGCCCACGCCGGTGTCGCCCGCCTGCAGGAGCGTCGCGCCGTCGGCGCTCAGCGCGACGTCGTGCACGGCGCCGCCCGCCTGCCCTGTCTCGCGCACCGCGGCGGCGACGAGCACCTGCGCGGCCTGCGCGGTCCTGGAGATCCGGTAGGCGGCCACGGCGAGCTGACCGGCGAAGTCCGGGCGCGCGGGCAGGAGCTGGCTCGCCTCGGCGGCGAGCCGCCGCGACGTCGCCGCGTCGCGGGTCGCGTGCACCCGATCGAGTACCGCGATCACGCCGATGACCAGCACGGCGGCCAGGACGACGGTGACCAGCGTGCTCGCCGGTGTCACCAGCGCCCGCAGCCGGCGGACGGCCGCGGAGCCCCAGCGGCGGGCGCCCCTGGCCCGTGCCGACCCGATCTCCGGCGCGGGCGGCGAGGCCGGCTCGTCGTCGGGCTCCTGGCTGGCGGCCGGTAACGGGGTGACGCCGGCCCCGCCGCCCGCGCCGCCGCCGGGGGCAGGTCGCCGGGCGGCCCTGGCTCGCGGTCCGCGTCCGCCGACGGGCCGGTACCGGCGGCCACCGGCTCGGGCCGCCCCTCAGGATCCGACCCGCGATCCAGCTCGGGCTCGAGATCCGGCTCGAGATCCGACTTGGACTTGAGCTCGGACTCGGCCTTGAGCTCCGACTCGGGCTCGGCCTTGAGCTCGGGCTCCGGCTCCGGCTCCGGCTCGGGCTCGGGCTCGGGCTCGGGCTCGGGCTCGGGCTCGGGCTCGGGCTCGGGCTCGGGCTCGGGGTCGGGGTCGGGGTCGGGGTCGGGGTCGGGGTCGGGGTCGGGGTCGGGGTCGGGGGGAGCATCCGCCGAATTCAGGTCGGTGGGCGGCTCGGGGGCTCCCGCAGGCGTCGTCCCACCGTCCGTGACGGGCACCGCCGACACGGGCGGATCGGGCTTCTCGTCGGGCACAGGTGGGGTGTCCCCGTCCAACGACTCGCCGTCGGACGCCGCCACCTGGGTGTCCGCGGCCGTGCCGGCGCCGTCCGGAGCAGCGGGCTCCTCGACGACGGCCGGCTCCTCGACGACGGCGGGCTCTTCGAGGACCACGGGCTCCTCGACGACCGCCGCGACCTCGACGACCGTGGCCGTCTCCTCGGACACCGCCGTCGGAGCCGTCGGGGGCGTCGGGGCCGCGGCCGGCTCAGCCGCGGGCCGCGTGCCGTCGCGTTCGGACCGCGGCGCGGCGTCCCCGAAGAGGTCCTCGAGCTCGACGGCCGCCGAGCTCGGATCGGCCGCCGCCCGGACGGGGCGCACGGGGATCGCCACCGTGCCCGGCGCGGGCAGGTGGGCGAACTCGAGCAGGCGGTCGGCGAGGCTGCGGGCGCTGATCCGGCGGGCCGGATTCTTGCGCATCGCATCGGCCAGCAGCGCCGCGAGCGGCGGCGGCGCCCCTCTGAGGTCCGGCTCGGTGTAGACGACCCGTTGCAGCAGCGCGCGCGGTGAGCCGGTACCGAACGGCGGTCGGCCGGTGGCCGCGTAGATGACCAGCGCGCCGCAGGCGAACACGTCGGCGGCGGCCGTCAGCGGGTTGCCTAGCACCAGCTCCGGCGCCATGAACGCGGGCGCCCCGAAGGTCGCCACGGCCGGGCCGCGGCGGGTCCCCGCTCCGAGCCGGCCGAGCGCCCTGACCACCCCGAAGTCGATGAACCGGGGGCCACCGGCGGCAAGCGCGACCCGCGGCGGGTTGAGGTCGCCGAGCACCAGGTCCTTGTGGTGCAGCTCGGCGAGCCCGGTCGCCATCGCCGCGCCCAGCCGCCCGACCGCGTCCGCGGACAGCGGGCCGCCGCCGTCGACGACCGCGCCGAGGGTCGGAGCGTCGAGGAACTCGGTCGCGACGTACGGCGTCGACCCGTTCACGTCGGCGTCCAGGACCTCGGCCAGGCAGGCCGGCGCGGCGTCGCGCGCGCGCAGCGCCTCCGAGCGCAGCTGCCCCAGGAAGGCGCGGTCACGAGCCAGGTCAGGAGCGATGATCTTCACGGCCGCCTGCCGGCCGTCGGCCGCGTGGCCCAGGTACACCGTCCCGGTACCGCTGGTCACCAGCACCCGCTCGACGGCGTACGGACCGATCCGCGTCGGCCGCTCCGCGCGGCCGCCACGGTTCTGGCGCGCGGGCGTCGGGCGCTCACCGGCTACGGCCACGCATCGACCTCCAGGAAACGCCGACCAGCCAGTGGACGACGCGGTCTCGCCGAACGACATCCGGTCGCCTGGTTACCCCAGCGATATCGCTGGCCCGCCGGCAATCCCGACAACCGGGCCGCCATCGAAATGCCGGGCGCGGGAGATGTCATCGAGTCTGCCGTTCGGTACGTCTGTCCAGGCCGGATGCTATCCGCGCGCCCGCACGGCCCGATGACCAGTCGGAATGGCTGGGCAGGACGCACGGAACCACGGGCGCGTTTGGTCCACGCGTGCCAGCCGCGGCGCGCCGCCACCCCGACCAGAGACAACGAGGAGCCGCCCGCCGACGACCATTGGCCGCCCAAGCGACATCAGCCGGCGGGCGTTGACCGGGCGAACGGCTGCAGTCGTGCCACCAGTCCGCGCACCTCCGCGCCCGCCGCGGCGATGATCTCCTCCGCCGAGGCGTCGCGCGCGCCTTCCAGCAGCACATCGAGCGCGATCAACCGCTCCGCGACCTCGGTCATCAGGTCGAAGTCACGAACACGCTGATGGGCCAGCTCGCCGAGCCGCTCGTTCTTCTCGAACAGCTCGACGAAGACGCTGACCTTGGCCCGCAGCAGCCACGGGTCGAACGGCTTCGCGATGTAGTCGACGGCGCCGACGGCATAGCCCCGGAAAGCGTGGTGCGGCTCACGGTCGATGGCGGTGAGAAAGATGATCGGCGTGTCTCTGGTCCGCCCGCGCTGCTTGATCCGGTGGGCGGTCTCGAAGCCGTCCATGCCGGGCATCTGCACGTCCAGCAGGATCACCGCGAAGTCGTCGACGAGCAGGCGCTTGAGCGCCTCCTCGCCGGATGAGGCGGTAACGAGCTCCTGGTCCAGCGAGGCGAGGATCGCCTCCAGCGCCATGAGGTTGTCGGGCCGGTCGTCGACCAACAGAATCTTGCTCCGTGGCCGTTCCGCGCTCGGCCCGTCTCCTGTGTCGACAGGACCGCCGGTCCGCTCGGTCACCCGCCTTCCTCCTCCTGTCGTGATGCTCCTAGGTCGCGCCGGTTCCGCGGGCACGGGACACCAGGATCGTCCTCCACGCGCGCGCCGACATACCAACCATCGCCGATAGCCGCCAAGCGGTCACCACCGCCCCCCGAACAATCGCCCGTGAGCCACGCCCACCGGCTTCCCAGGTAGCTGGCGGTCGCCGGCTGACAACGCACAACTTCCGACCGCGGGGCGATGAATCGCGGGCCTCACAGGTGTGAACGCATGACGGAGAGGAGGTGGTCGAGGTCGACCGGCTTGGTGATGTAGTCGCTCGCGCCGGCCGAGATGCTCTTCTCCCGGTCGCCCGGCATCGCCTTCGCGGTCAGTACCAGGATAGGCAGATCGATGAACGCCGGCATCGCCCGGATGACCGAGGTCGCCTCGTTGCCGTCCATGCCGGGCAGCATCACGTCCATCAGCACGAGCCTGACGGCCTCGGTGGCCTCCTGCTGTAGCAGCTTGATGGCATCGCGTCCGTTGTCCGCGTAGCGCACCCGCATGCCGAACATCTCCAGCGCGCTGGTCAGCGCGAAGACGTTGCGCACGTCGTCGTCGACGACCAGCACCGTGGTGCCCTGCAACGGGTCGGTCTCGTCCGGGTCGAGCTCGCGGCGCGGCCGTGAGGTCTCGGTGAGGAACGGCGTCCCGCCCGGTTCCGGCGTGCCCACCTCTCCGCGCCGGGTCGCGGGACCCGTACCGGCGCCGCCGCTCGAGAGCGTCCGCACGGTCGGCGGCTCGCTCTCGCCCGGCTCGGCGGCGGGCAGTGCTGGCGGGGGCGGGGCGAGGCGGGGCGCCGTGGCGTCGGCGGCCCAGGCGTCGCCGTGGCCCACACCCAGGTAGCCCGCGCCCGGCTGGCCGGGCGGGGTGAACGCGCCGTGGCCGCCCGGCCCTGCCCCTCGGCCGCCCGACGCGCCCTCGTCGCCGATGATGATCAGGACGTCGTCCGGCTCGCCGGGCGTGAGCCCGTAGGGCACGTGGTCCGTGGGCATCACCGACGGGACGTAGAGCGTGAAGATGCTGCCCTGCCCGAAGACGCTGGACACCGCGATCGAGCCGCCGAGCAGCCGCGCGATCTCCTTGCTGATCGACAGGCCGAGCCCCGTGCCGCCGTAGCGCCGCGACGTCGTCCCGTCCGCCTGCTGGAACGCCTCGAAGATCATGCGGAGCTTGTCGGCGGCGATCCCGATGCCGGTGTCGGACACGGCGAACGACAGCACGGTCGGCGCCGAGCGCAGGCTCGGCACGATGAACGGCCCGTCGGAGGACGCGACCGTGACGTCGAGGCGGACCATGCCGGCGTCGGTGAACTTGACCGCGTTCGACAGCAGGTTGCGCAGCACCTGCTGGATGCGCTGCTCGTCGGTGACGAACTCCGTCGGCACGTCGGTGGCGACCGTCACCGCGAAGGTGAGCCCCTTCTCCTCGGCCAACGGCCGGACCGCCTGCCCGAGGGCGTCGCACAGCGAGTCCGTGCGCACCGCCGCCGCCTCGACGTCCATCTTCCCGGCCTCGACCTTCGACAGGTCGAGGATGTCGTTGATCAGCATGAGCAGCTCGGAGCCGGAGGAGTGAATCGTCTTCGCGAACTCGATCTGCTGGAACGTGAGGTTGTCGTCCTGGTTGTCGGCCAGCAGCTTCGCCAGGATGAGCAGGCTGTTCAGCGGGGTGCGCAGCTCATGGCTCATGTTCGCGAGGAACTCGGTCTTGTACTGCGAGGACAGCGCGAGCTGCTCGGCCTTCTCCTCCAGGCCGATCCTGGCGAGCTCGATCTCGCGGTTCTTCACCTCGAGCAGCTGCGCCTTCTCCTCCAGCTCGGCGTTCGTGCGCTGCAGCTCGACGGACTGGGAACGCAGCTCCTGGGTGAGCCGCTGGGACTGCGCCAGCAGCTCCTCGGTCCTGGCGTTCGCCATGATCGTGTTGAGCACCACGCCGATCGTGTCGACGAGCTGCTCGACCAGGTTCAGGTGCAGGTCCGAGAACGGGGTGAAGCTGGCCAGCTCGATCACGCCGAGCACCTGGTTCTCGAACAGCACCGGCACGACGACCAGGTCACTCGGCGGCGCGCTGCCCAGGCCGCTGCGGATGGTCAGGTAGCCGGCCGGCACCTTCTCCACCCTGATCCGGGTCTTCTCCACGGCGGCCTGGCCGATCAGGCCCTCGCCGAACAGGAAGGTGCCGTCCGAGCGGCGCCGCGGCACCGAGCCGTAGCCGGCGACGTAGCGCAGCTTGTCGCCCTCGATGAAGTCGAGCAGGTAGACGGTGCCCTGCTGGGCGTTCACCGCCGGGGTCATCTCGGAAATGATCATCTGGCAGACGGCGTACAGGTCGCGCTGGCCCTGCATCTTGCTGCCGATCCTGGCCAGGTTCGACTTCAGCCAGTCCTGCTGCGCGTTCACCTCGGTGGTCTCGCGCAGCCGGGTGATCATCTGGTTGATGTTGTCCTTGAGCTCGGCGACCTCACCCTCGGCCTCGACCGAGATCGTCCTGGTCAGGTCGCCGCGGGTCACCGCCGTCGACACGTCGCCGATGGCGCGCAGCTGGATGGTGAGCGTCGAGGCGAGCTGGTTGACGCTGTCGGTCAGGTCGCGCCACACGCCGGCGACGCCCGCGACCGTCGCCTGGCCGCCGAGCTCGCCCTCGACGCCGACCTCGCGGGCCACCCGGGTCACCTCGGCCGCGAACGAGGACAGCTGGTCAACCATGATGTTGACGGTGTCCTTGAGCTCGGCGATCTCGCCCTGCGCGTTGACCGTGATCTTCTGGGACAGGTCGCCCTTGGCGACCGCCGTCGTGACCAGGGCGATGCCGCGGACCTGGGTGGTCAGGTTGGTGGCCATGACGTTGACCGAGTCGGTCAGGTCCCGCCAGACGCCGGAGACCCCGCGCACGTGCGCCTGCTCGCCCAGGTTGCCCTCGGTGCCGACCTCCTTGGCGACCCTGGTGACCTCGTCGGCGAAGGCCGAGAGCTGGTCGACCATCGTGTTCAGGGTTTCCTTGAGGTCGGCGATCTCGCCCTGAGCGGTGACGGTGATCTTCTGCGAGAGGTCGCCGTTGGCGACGGCCTTCGCCACCAGGGCGATGTTGCGGACCTGGGCGGTCAGGTTGCCCGCCATCGAGTTCACCGACTCGGTCAGGTCCCGCCACACCCCGGAGACCCCACGCACGTGCGCCTGGCCGGCCAGGTTGCCCTCGGTGCCCACCTC
The DNA here is from genome assembly GCF_000235425.2 of Pseudofrankia saprophytica. Lineage (NCBI taxonomy): Bacteria > Bacillati > Actinomycetota > Actinomycetes > Frankiales > Frankiaceae > Pseudofrankia > Pseudofrankia saprophytica. The sequence goes on along the minus strand of NZ_KI912266.1, from coordinate 2,210,008 downwards.
CCAGGCGACCCTGGTCACCTCGTCGGCGAACGAGGACAGCTGGTCGACCATCGTGTTCAGCGTGTGCGCCAGCGCGGCCACCTCGCCGCGGGCGTCGACCTGGATCTGGCGGGTCAGGTCGCCGCGCTGGACCGCCGCCGCCATCTCGGCGATGCCGCGGACCTGGGTGGTCAGGTTGGCCGCCATGACGTTGACCGAGTCGGTCAGGTCGCGCCAGACGCCGGAGACGCCCTTGACCGTCGCCTGGCCGCCGAGCTTGCCCTCGGTGCCGACCTCCTTGGCGACCCGGGTGACCTCGTCGGCGAAGGCGGAGAGCTGGTCGACCATCGTGTTGACGGTGTGCTTGAGCTCGGCGATCTCGCCCTGCGCGTCGACGGTGATCTTCTGTGACAGGTCGCCGTTCGCCACCGCGGTGGTGACGTGGGCGATCCCGCGGACCTGAGCGGTCAGGTTGCCCGCCATCGAGTTCACCGACTCGGTCAGGTCCCGCCACACGCCGGAGACGCCCTTGACCTGGGCCTGGCCGGCCAGCTTGCCCTCGGTACCCACCTCGCGGGCCACCCGGGTGACCTCGTCGGCGAAGGACGACAGCTGGTCGACCATCGTGTTCACGGTGGTGCCGATGTGCAGGAACTCCCCCCGCACCGGCTGGCCGGCGATCTCCAGCGGCATGTGCTGGGAGAGGTCACCCTCGGCCACCGCCGCGATGACCCGGCCGACCTCGTGCGTCGGGCGGGCGAGGTCGTCGATCAGCGAGTTCACCGACCGGGTGAGGCTGCGCCAGCCGTCCCGGCCGCCGAGGTCGTCCATCCGCTGCGTCAGCCGGCCCTCGCGGCGGATGACGTTGCTCACCCGTTCCAGCTCGCGGGCGTGCCGCTCCTGGGTCGCGGCCAGCTCGTCGAAGCGGCGGGCGACCTCGCCGGACAGCCCCTCCCGGGCGCCGAGGCGGACGCCGAAGTCGCCGTCACAGAGCCCGGACAGGCCGGCGAGCAGATCCGACAGCAGGTTGTCCACGGCGCCCGGGGCGAGGTCGTGCCCCGCCCCGTCGGCCGGCGGGCCGTCCAGGACGGCGGTCGCCGTCCCATGACCGCCGCCGTTCTGGCTCGCGGATCCGGCGCTCTCCGTGGTCCCCCCGTGATCCGCCGATGCCGAGCGGGCCTTCGTGCTCGCCGACGAACCGGGCAGGGCACCATCATCTTGGCGCGCATCCGGCGTTTCGTGGTCACGATCGAGGCTCATCTGTCTCCTCGGGGTCTACGGCAGCACACCGGTGGTAGCTAATCGTCCCTCGGCAGGTCACACCCGGCGCCAGTATCCGCCTCGGCGGGGACATCACAGGAGAGACTGACCGACATGAGCGCCGTAGGGCTGGATGAACGGCTACCTCACCACACCATCACACTGCCACCCGCGGCGGAGTCACCACGTTCCGCTCGCAGATTTCTGCTGTCCGCCCTGCGCGGGCGGATCGACGAGGACACGCTCGACTCGGCGTTGCTGCTGGTCACGGAACTTGTCACCAACGTGGTGGTGCACGCGGGTACGCCGGCCACGGTCGACGTCACGGCCACGCCCTCGGGGGAGCTGACGGTCCGGGTGCACGACCTGCATCCGGTGCGCATCGGATCCTCGCGGCGTGGCGGGGGTGACGGGCCGGCCGGCTCCCACGAGGGCGGTCTCGGCGAGTCGGGCCTGGGTGGGCTGCGCGAGGACGGCCGCGGTCTCGCCCTCGTCGACGCCCTGGCCAGCAGCTGGGGCACCCAGCACGGCGCCGGCGGCAAGACCGTGTGGTTCCATCTCGCCGGCCCCGCCCAGTCGCCGACCCCACCCGCCGAGCCGGCGCCCCCCCCCTCCGAGCCAACCGCCGATGTGATTTCTATCACATCAGCGCCCGTGACCGCGCCGTCGGCGCCCAACGCGGCTCCGACGTCCGCGCAGCGGGCGGCGGACGGCTCGCTGGCCGGGCCGACCCAGCCGACGGCGATACCCACCGGCCCGCCGCCGGCCATGAACGGGATGGCGCCGTCCACCACCATCGGACCGGCACTGGAGCCCCACCCGCGGCCCCCGCGGCTCATCTCCCGGTCGACCGCACGGGCCCTGACCGCCGAGGGCGAGGTGGCCGAGCTGCTCGCGCAGCTCGTCGACACCCAGCCGGTGACGGGCGGCCTGGTCCACCGGCCGTCACCGGACGACCCGGAACCGGAGATCGTCGCCGCCCTCGGCAATACCGGCGACCCCGCCAAGGCGCTGTCGTTCCCGCTCGACCCCACCCAGGACAGCCTCGGCGAGGTGCTGCTCTGGCCAGACCACGCCCACCCGGTCGACGGCGGCCAGCCGGACGCCGTCGACGGCGTCGACGGCGTCGACGGCGAGCGAGTCCGGCTGGTGGCGCGCTGGATGGCGCTCGCGCTGGGCGGCGGCGACATGCGCCAGGCCGAGGAACGCCGGATCGGGATGCTGTCGTTCCTCGCCGAGGCCTCGGACCTGCTCGCCGGCAGCCTCGAGCTGGAGCACACGCTGTCGATGCTGGCTCACCTGCCGGTGCCGCGGATCGGCCGCTGGTGCGCCGTCTACCTGCGCCGCGACGACGGGAATCCGGTCCTCGCGGCGGTCGCGCACGCCGAGGAGGCCGCGGAGCCCGAGCTCACCAGGGCCGCCAGCGACCCCGACGGCCCGCTGCTCGCGGCGGTACGCGGCGCCGGCGCCACGCCGGTGCGGCAGGTGGCCACCCCGGACGGGCCGGTCCTCGTCGCGGTGCTGCGGGCCAGGCGCCGGGCGCTCGGCATGGTCGCCATCGGCCGCGACCCCGGCGCCACGTTCGCCGCCGACGAGGCCGACCTGCTCGCCGACCTCGCCCGCCGCGCCGCGTTCGCGGTGGACAACGCCAAGCTCTACAGCCGGCAGGTGGAGCTCGCCGACGGCCTGCAGGCCGGGCTGCGCCCGCCCGTCCTGCCCGAGATCTCCGGGCTCGACCTTGGCGCCGCGTACGGCGCCGCCCGTTCGGCCGGGCTGGATGTCGGCGGCGACTTCTTCGACCTGATGCCCGGGCCCGACGGCTGGACGATCGCGATCGGTGACGTCTGCGGCAAGGGCGCCGAGGCGGCGACCGTCACCGGCGTCGCGCGGGCCGTGCTGCGGCTGCTCACCGGACTGGCCACCCCGGTGGGACGCATCCTCATCGACCTGAACAGGACGCTGCGGGACACCGCGACCGCCTACCCGCACGGCCAGCCGAGGTTCTGCACGATGGCGACGGCGAGCCTCTCCGAACCGTCGGAGAAGGGTGTCCGGCTGACGCTGCACCTGGCCGGCCATCCGCAGCCGGTGATGCTGGCGGGCGACGGCGGGGTCGCCTACGTGGGCGTGCCCGGGACGCTGCTCGGTGTGCTCGACGACGACGAGGTCGCGTTCCCGTCGACGGACGTCGAGCTGCACCCCGGCGACGCGTTGGTGCTCTACACGGACGGCGTGGTGGAGGCCAGGGCGGGCCGGGAACTGCTCGGCGAGCAGCGGCTGCTGGAGGCGGTCGGTGGCTGCGCGGGGATGTCCGCCCAGGGCATCGCCGACCGGGTACGGGCCGCCGCCGACCGGTTCGCGGGCGGCAACCTGCGCGACGACGTGGCCATCGTCGTCATCCGGGTCCCCAGCACCACGCTGGCGACGGCGTGACGCCACTAGCGACGTGACGCCAGCGGCACCCGTCATGCCAGCAGCGACACGCAGGCGGACCGGATCCGCCCACCTCGAGCTCGCCGCCCGTCCCGTCCGCCCGGTTTGACGACCGCGGTCCGCACATGCTAGTGACTCTCTGTAGCCAAAAAGGCCCGGTGGTTGCGACAGCGGGTAGCGGGGTAGGAGGCTGGCGGCAGTCCCCCGGTAATGACCGACCGTCATTTCGGGGCAAACCGACCCGGAGCGTGACCAAGGGTTCGCCGCCGACAGGCCGGCGACCTGCACTCCCGGGCCGCCGGAGGCGCGGGCGAGCCGGTCGCGTGGGCTCCGGGACGGGACGACAGCGGAAAAATCGGTGCCTGACCGAGGCTTCCGAATCGCTCCGGCTGGGTAGACCGTGTTGGATGTCCTCGTTCCGATTTGGTGGTCGATGAGCGCGATGCAGGGGTCCCCTTCGATTCCGCTCGCGGAACCGGATGGGGAGGTGGCGCCGGTGAACGTCGTGCGCCGGGCGACGTCGCGCACCCCACCGGCGACCCACATCCTCGCCGAGCTGCCCTACCTGCCTTCGGCGGTACCGCGGGCCCGCCAGGTGCTACGCGAGTCGCTGCGCGGCGCCGGCCTCGACGAGGACGCCGCCTCGGTCGCCGAGCTCCTGGTCAGCGAGCTGGTGACCAATGCGGTGAAATACGGCCAGCCGCCCGTCTGGCTGCTGGTGGAGCTGCGCCCCGGCCTGATCCACGCCTCGGTCTCCGACACCTCCACCGCGCTGCCCGAACGCCGCACAGTCGACGACGACTCCGAGGGCGGCCGTGGCCTGCTCGTTCTCGACGCCCTCGCCGGTAGCTGGGGCGCGGTCACCGCCGACTCCGGCAAGTACCTCTGGTTCGACCTGGCCGTCACCCGCGCCCACACCCCCGACGGCCACGCGTCCGCCCCCGCTCCCGCCCCGGCCGCCACCCCCCGCCCGACGCCGGCGACCTGAGCCGGCCGCCGGCGGCCAAGGCCACGAAGGACACCGCGCCGGCCACCGGTCGGGCTGGTGGCCGGCGCGGAGCCGGGCCGAGAGATCAGGGACCTGGAGATCAGGACCTGGAGGCGGAGGCGGCCGACGAGGCCCGGCCCTCCGGCTCGCCGCCCGGACGCGGGATCTCGGCCATGGTCGGGACGCCCGCCTCGGCCGGAGCGGGCGCCGGGGTGCCCTCGCTGAGGCCGATACGGGCGTGCAGCCAGCGAAGCGGCGCCGGCGCCCACCAGTTGAGGTCGCCCGCGACCCGCATGAAGGCAGGTACGAGGACGCCGCGCACCAGGCTCGCGTCGAGCAGGATCGCCAGCGCCGTACCCAGGCCGAACATCTGCATGAACCGCACCGAGCCGGTCGCGAACGCGGCGAAGGTGACGGCGAGCAGCACCGCGGCGGTCGTGACGATCCGACCGGTGCGGGCGAGGCCGGTGGCGACGGCCTCGGTGTTGGGCACGCCCGCGTCGTGCTGCTCCTTGATGCGGGAGAGCAGGAAGACCTCGTAGTCCATCGACAGGCCGAACGCGATGCAGAACAGCAGCACCGGCATCGACGTGTCCAACGGGCCGGGCGTGAAGCCGAACAGCCCGGCGAGGTGCCCGTCCTGGAAGATCCAGACCGAGACGCCGAGGACCGCGCCGAGCACCAGCCCGTTGAGCACGATGGCCTTCAGCGGGAGGATCACGCTCCCGGTGAACAGGAACAGCAGCACGAACGTCGCGAGCGCGATCAGGCCGATGGCGAGCGGGAGCTTCGCGCTGATCACGTGCTTGCCGTCGACGAGGTAGGCCGGCTGCCCGCCGACGAGGACCTCGGTGTTCGCCGGCACCGGCAGCGCGCGGGCCGCGCGGACCAGGTCCTGACCGGCGCCGGACATCGGGTCGATCGACGGGACCACCTGCAGGAAGGTGCCGTCGGCCGAGGCGAAACGGGCCGAGGCGGGGCCGGCCGGCGTCGTCAGCGCGCCGTCGCGGAACTCCCCGGCCGCGCTGTCGACCCGGCCGACGCCCGGCAGCCTGGACAGCGAGGTGGCATAGCCGGCGAGCGTGTCGGTCGTGGTCGGGCCGTTGACGACGACGTCGAGCGCGCCGCTGATGTTGGAGCCGAAGTCGTCCCGCAGCACGTCGCCGACCGACCGGCTCGACCTGTCACCGCTGAGCACCCGGTCGTCCGGTGTGCCGAAGCTGACGTGCAGCAGCGGCGCGGCGAGCAGCAGGAGCAACGCGACCACCGGCAGCCCGGTCAGCAGCGGCCGGCGCATCACCTGGGTCGCGACGGCCCGCCAGAACGGCGACTCGGTGGCCTCCCGCGGCGGGCCGGCGGCCGCGGCGGCCGTGGGCGTGGAAGCCATGCTCTGCCGGGCGGCGCGGCGACGCCGGAACAGGCTGATCAGGCCGCCCACCCGCAGCGCGTTGACCCGCTCCCCGAGCAGCAGCAGGACGGCCGGCAGTGCCACCACGGCGGTGAGCATCGTGACCAGGGTGACGGCGATTCCCGCGTACGCCATCGACTTCAGGAAGAACGGCGGGAAGACCAGCATCACGGCGAGCGCGACGATCACGGTGGCACCGCTGAAGAGGATGGTGCGCCCGGCGGTCTGGACGGTCGCGACCGCGGCGGCGCGGCTGTCCTTACCGGTGGCCAGCTCCTCGCGGAAACGGCTCACCGTGAGCAGCGCGTAGTCGATGCCGAGGCCGAGCCCCAACGACGTCGCCAGGTTGACCGCGAAGATCGAGACGTCGGTCGCCTCGGCGATCACGGACAGCGCGGCGAACCCGCCGAGGATCCCGATCAGACCGACGCCCAGCGGGAGCAGTGCGGCGACGACGCCGGCGAACGCGAGGACCAGCAGGACGAGCGTGATCGGGATCGCGAACGACTCGGCGGTGGCGAGGTCGGCGCTCACGGTGACGCCGATGTCCCTGTTGACGCCCGCTGCGCCGCCCGGTCGCACGGTGACCGGGCCGGACGGGTCGACGGCGTCCTCGTACTTCTCGACGACGTCATCCGAGTGGTCGTCGTCCACCGAGGCGACGACCAGCGCCGCGCGCGAGTCGTCCGAGCGCAGCGCCGGGCCGGCGCCCGTCCAGTAGGAGGCGGCGCCGCGTACACCCGGCTCCTTGCCGAGCTGTGCGGTCAGCGACCGGCCGGCGGCGGCGACGGCCGGGTCGTCGACGGTGCCCGACCGCGCGGTGACCAGCAGGACGAGGTTGGGAGCACCGCCGAACTGGGTGTCGACGATGTCGGCGGCGCGGGACGAGTCGGACTTCGGGTCGTCGAAGCCGCCGGTCAGCAGCTTGCCGAAGGCACCGACGCCGAGCACGCCCGCCCCGAGCACGAAGACCAACGTGGCGACCAGGACGATGCGGGGCCGTCCAGTGACTGCCCCGGCGAGACGCGAGAACACCGTTGCCTCCTGCGAGCTATAGTCTCAAGAGAGAACAGTGTTCTCTAGCGCGAATGCTGTCAAGAGCAAATGCCGGCAAGAACGCTTGCCGCGCGACCGCCCTCGGTCCGTCGCGGTGGCCGATCTCGGCTGGAAGCTGGAAAGATGGCCCCGATGAACCCACTGGCACCGCGGCGCGAGCGGCTGCGCGCGGCGACGATCGCGGAGATCAAGCAGGCCGCTCGCGACCAGGTCGCGCAGGGCGGGGTAGCGGCGGTCTCGCTGCGCGGCGTGGCCAGGGCGATGGGAATGACACCGTCGGCGCTGTATCGATACTTCGACAGCCACGACGTGCTGATCGGCGAGCTGTGCGCGGACGCGTTCGGCTCGCTCGCGGACACGCTCGAGGCGGCCTTCGAGGCCGGCGTCGGCGAGCCGGACCAGGCCAGGCGCTGGCTGCTGCTGGCGAGGGCGTACCGCGACTGGGCACATGCGAACAAGCCGGAGTACGCGCTGCTGTTCGGGCCGAGCACCCTGGAGCTGGACAAGTCCGGGCGCTGCGGCGACGAGATGCACCGCGGCACCGCGGTGCTGTTCCGGTGCATGAGCGAACAGATGGCCAGCGGCGCCGTCGACCCCTCCCACCTCGACGAGCAGCTCGAGCCGGAGCTGCGGTCACGGCTGATCGACTGGGGGGTGGAGGAGAGCGCCCCGATCTCTCCCGCGGGCCTCGCCGGTTGCCTGATCGTCTGGACCCAGCTGCATGGGTTCCTGTCGCTGGAGCTCTTCGGCCACCTGCCACCGGCGCTCGGCCACTTCGACGACCTGTTCGACCAGCAGATGCTGGACGTCATCATCCGCATCGGCTACCGACACCCGGTCAGCATGGCAACGACCGCCGCGCCTTCCCCGGCGGGCTGGCTGGTGGGCAGTTCGACCCCCACCAGCCAGCCCGCCGCCTATCCGGCTCGGTAACCCCTATTGGTGATCCGGGACAACGGCCTCCGGGCGTGCGAAAGAAGATCATTTTCGCACGCCCTTTGGCCCTCTAGGCCGAGGTGCGCATCTTGCGGCCGAGCGCGTCGAGCGCCGCGCGCCGCGCGGTCATGATCTCGGGCAGCCGCGCCTGGTAGGCGGGCGTGCTCGCCAGCGGCGGGTAGAAACCGAGGCGCGGCATGAAGTCGGCCTGGTCGTAGCCCGACGGCCGGTGCAGCGCGTACTGCCGGCCCGGGAACAGCAGGTCGTAGTCGTCCGCGATCTCGCAGACCGTCACGCGCGGGTCGACCCGGCGGCGTTGGAAGTACGCCTCCAGTACGTCGACGGTGAAACTGATCTCGTGGAACTGCTTGACCAGGTCGAGGTAGTGCTGGCCGACCTGGTACTTGATCGGCAGCTCCACCTGGGCGCATTCCTCCGGCGCCAGCAGATCCAGGGCCAGGACCTTCACCGACGTCTCCACGCCGTAGCCCCGGGAGAACGCCAGCGCGGCGAAGACGTCCGCGTCGAGCACGAACTCGCCGATCAGGGGCTGGTAGGTCGTGGTGACGGCCGGGACGTGGCCGGAGAGCTGCTTCGAGTAGAGCGAGCGCAGCATCTCGGTGGTGCGCCCGCCTGGCTGGCCGCTCCCGGTGAGCCGGGGCGAGCTGCCGTTGACGAACATCAGGCCCTCGTCGGCGGTGACCGCCGCCGCGAGCCGGCCGACCGTGTTGGGATCGTAGTTCTCCAGATCGGAGTCGTGGAAGATCAGCCGGTTGCCGAAGGCGAGATAGGCGAGGCTGCGCATGGCTCCGGCCTTGCCGCCCAGCGACGGCGCCTCCGCGCCCGCGTGCGCCGCGAGCACGCTCTCGCCGCGCACCGCCCAGCTGGCGCCGGCGTCCTCGGCGATGTCTACCAGGCCGTGCTCGTCACCGTCGGAGGTCGGGTCGACGATCACGCCGATCTCGTCGACGGCATGCCGGTCCCGCATCCATCGATCCCGGATCTGCGCGATCATGTTGCCCAGGGTTTTCGCGGATTCCGGCCCCCTGGCCGGAATCAGCAGGCTCAGCGTGATTCCTCGCGCGAGCCTGTCTTCCTCGATCGCGTCGAGGTCGAGGGTGGTGGGATCGAGCGTTTGCACGGACGCCCCTCTCGGGTGACCTAGTGTGGTGTGGACATCCCCTCCACCCGGCCATGGGTTTTGTCACGCCCGTCGCCTGGAACGTCGTCGGAACGGGGTGCGGCCACCGCGTGCGAGTCGCGCCGAACCCGCACCACCCCGCTCCGGCTCGTGCGTCGCGACAGCGAGGGAGCTCACCCGGGCATCCGCCCGGCCCGGCTCCGCCCGTCGGCCGGAACACTTCCTCTCTATCCGTCCCGGCCGCCGGTGGCGGTACGGGTATCGAACAGCGACTCGCCAGCCCTGCTGACAACGCGGTCCGCCACAGCCGTCCTCGCCGCGGCGCGGATGACTGGGTGGTGGCCCGCGCGGGGCGGGCGATATCGAAAGGTCCTCCTGGTCAAAGTATCCGCAGTATCCGCTTCCGACCATTCCTCCCACCCGGGCACGGCGCGGGGCGTTAGCTCCCTCACACCCGACCCCCGGTGACGGTCGTGGTCGGTGGCGACATCGTCACTTTGACGCCCGTTGGCCTCATGGCGACGGGCAGGGCGTACCGGAGTTTTCAGTGTCCAACACGGATTACCCGCGGTCAGCCGGTTCGATGCGCGGGACGCGCAGCCGACACCCCGCCGTCACCTGACGTCTTCCGGATACCCGGCACTACCCGGACGAGCCATCCCAGGCCCGACGTCCGCCGCGACCTCTCCGCCGGGCGGACCTCACCTCAGTACGAACCGAACACCCTGAGCCGGCCATGGGTGCCGAGGTGGCCGTACTCGACGCGGTCGGCGACGACCACGCAGTCGCGGCCGGCGGCCTTCGCGGCGTAGAGGGCTCGGTCCGCGCGGTCGACCAGCTCCGCCGGGCTCGCGGGTGCCGCCACGACCGCGGCGGCGCCGACCGACACCGTCACGGTGAGGTGGACTCCGTCCGCGATGAGGACGGGGGTGGCCGCGACCGTCGCGCGCAGCAGCTCGCCGAGGGCGCGCAGGTCGTCCTGGCCGACTCCGGTCGCGAGCAGCGCGAACTCCTCGCCACCGTAGCGAGCCACCACGTCCCGGGACTGGGCCGCGGTACGCAGCCGAAGCGCCACCTCGGCCAGCGCGCGGTCCCCGGCGGGGTGGCCGTACCGGTCGTTGATCGACTTGAAATGGTCGATGTCGACGAGGAGGAGGGCGAGCGCCCAGCCGCGCGGTGCCGCTCGCGCCGTCGCCAGCGCCAGCCGGGTCTCCAGGAAGCGCCGGGTACACAGGCCGGTCAGCACGTCGGTGTTGGCGAGCCGGCGCTGCTGGGCCTCGGCGCACCGCATCCGGATCATGATCAGAGCGGTCGACACGGCCATCGCCAACGCGATGACCAGCTCGGTGTGGGAGTCAGCGCGCCCGCCCTGCAGGACCAGGGTGAGCGGGGCGATGAGGCCGGCGAGATAGAGCACCAACAGCCGGGCGCGGCCAAGCCCGGCGGGTCGGTGCGCGGGCTCGGCGATGCCGGCCATCGTGGGGTGCAGCGCGGCGGCCCCCAGGGCGATGTTCCCGGCAAGCCAGGCGCCCTCCAGCCCGCCGCCCAATGAGTACCCATCGCTGAGCTGCCGCAGGGAGTAGCCGGCATCCGCGGCGAGGATCACGAACAGGCTGGCGGTGAGCAGGCTGAACGCCGGCGGCCGGCTACCGGTGCCCAGAACGAGCCGGACACCGATCACGAACACGATGAGGTCCGCGATCGGGTAGGCGACCCACATGACGGCGACCGCGGTGGACAGCTCGCCGTCCAGGCGCGGCCTGACCAGGTGCAGGTACGCCACTGTGGCCGCGCAGGTGGCGGCCAGCAGCCCGTCGAGCAGGCCCGGCAGGTCGCCGCCTGGCGTCCGTCGACGGACGATCGGCAGCAGGCCGGCGACCAGCAACGGGTAGTGGGCGAAGTAGAGCCCATCGCTGATCGCGACGAACGCCGTCGAGGCGAACAGGTAACGATCGACGCAGAAGGCGATGCCCGCGCCGGCATAGACCAGCTGGGAGATCCCGATGAGCAGCCAGGGCGACCGGGGCGTGGGGCGGAACCGCAGGAGCCCGACGAACACCGCGCCGGCGGCCGAAACGCTGGTGGCGCAGTAGACGGTGAACCGCGCGACCACCCAGCCGCTGGTGGTGGTGGAGCCCGCGCCGTACCCGCCGATGTAGCAGCTGGAGATCGCGACGGCGCCGAAGGCCACATAGCCCAGCCAGAGCCTGCCCGCCCACAGCAGGGGCGGCATGGTCACCCGCTCGACGGCCGCGACGGGCAGGCGGACGAGGCTCACCGCGGCGCGGCCCGCGGCCGCCCACCCGGCCAGGCCCGCCGTGCCATCGGGCGGGTCGCCGGACGCGCCGTGTTCCCGCGCGGGTAGCCGAGCCGGCGACGGCGAGCCGGCTCGACAAAGATCATCGATCGATGCCATGCGCAGCCTTTCGCCAGAGGGCGCCATGACGCGGCGCGCCAGGGCGGCCGCCGCACGTGGGGACACGGCCGCCGACGTCGTCGCGACGCCGTCTCGCGGCGCCGGGAGACGTGTCGCGCGCGCGATCTCGGCCGTGCGAGTGCTCGCGACGGCGCCGGCAAACCGTTCGCCTACATACCGGTAGTGCCTGTTTGCCACCGGGAGCCGACGCACCGCGAGCCCCAACGCAACAGTATCGAGTCGTCGCTCTTCGTATAGATCACACCATGGAACATGTGCCTTACTTGTCCAGAATTTGTTCCATTCGGTTGCAGGGTGCATTCGCCCCCACGCGGCCTGGGAGCCGGGCGGGACCAACGCCACCGACCACAACCCGGCCGACACGGCGGCCCGTCGGATGTCTGGCGTCACACCGGTCGGGTACGCGACTGCCCGTGGATGACCACGGATGTCACAGTCCCCGGGTCCGGCTCGTCATGTCCGGGACCGCGACCCCGAAGGGAACGAGGAGACGATGTCCGGGTTCTTGCAGCGACTGGGTGGGGCCTGCGCCGCCCACCCCTGGCGGGTGGTCGGCGCCTGGGTCGCAGCGCTGGTACTGACACTGGGCCTGGCGGGCACGTTCGGCGGCGCGCCCCAGGACAACTACGACACCCCGGGCCTGCCCTCGCAGGCGGCGACCGACCTGCTGCGGGCCGGCTTCCCCGAGGTGGCGGGCGCCGACGCGCGCATCGTGCTGCACGACCGCGACAGCCCGCTCGACGCCGCCGTCACGACCGCCGTCTCCAGGAACCTCGCCGGCGTCGAGCACGTCGACCTGGTCACCCCGCCCCGGCTGTCCGCCGACGGCGACACGGCGCTCATCACCGTCTACTACGACCGGCCGGTCACCCACGTGGGCGGCAAGAAGGCACTCGACGAGCTGGTCGCGGCCGTGGCCGGGCCCAGCCGGGCCGGCGGCGTCACCGCGGAGATCGGCGGCCAGGTCGCGGAGAACATCCAGAAGGTCGACGGCACCGCCGAGGCGATCGGCATCGCCGCCGCGCTGGTCATCCTGCTGTTCGCCTTCGGCTCGGTCATCGCCGCCGGCGTACCGCTGGCCGTCGCCCTGATCGGGCTCGGGATCGGCTCCGGCAGCGTCACGCTGATCGCGGCTACGACCCAGGTCAGCACCATCGCCCCCACCCTCGGCACGATGGTCGGCCTCGGCGTGGGCATCGACTACGCCCTGCTGCTCGTCACCCGGCACGTCGAGGGCCTGCGCGCCGGCCTGCCGGTACGGGAGGCGGCGGCCAGGGCCACGGCCACGTCCGGGACCTCGGTGCTGTTCGCCGGCGCGACCGTCGTGCTGGCGCTGATGGGCCTGCGCCTCGTCCACCTCAAGACCTACTCCACGACCGGCTTCACCACGGCCCTGGTCGTCGTCGCGGTCGTCGCGACGTCGCTCACGCTGGTGCCGGCGCTGTGCGGCCTGGCCGGTCAACGGCTGCTCGGCCGAAAGGCCCGCCGTGCCCTGGCCACCGCGGCGACCGCCGGGGCCGGCGGCGCGGCCGGGGCCGGGGCCGGCGGCACGGCCGACGCCGGCCAGGGCACCACCGACGGCGCACCCGCTGCCACCTCAGCCAGGGAGCCGCTCACCGCGCGCTGGGCCGCCCGGGTCGGCCGCCGGCCGCTGCCCTGGGCGCTGGGCGCGCTCGGGTTGCTGCTCGCCCTCGCCGCCCCGGTGCTCGACATGCGCACCTGGCCGCAGGACGCCGGCAGCCAGTCGACGTCGCTCACCCAGCGGCGCGCCTATGACCTGATCGCGGCCGAGTTCGGGCCGGGCGCCAACGGCCCGCTGCTGATCGCCACGGACCTGCGCACGCTGCCGAAGGCCGAGCTCGGCCCGCTGGCCGCGAAGATCCGGGCGACTCCGGATGTCGCCGGCGTCGCCGACCCGATCTTCTCCGCCGACGGCTCGACCGCGTTGCTCGTCGCGGAGCCGACGGTCGGCCCGAGCGACCCCAGGGCATCCGCGCTGGTCCGCCACCTGCGAGCCGACGTGCTGCCGGGCGGCGCCGAGATCACCGGCTGGACCGCCTCGTTCACCGACATCTCCGCCCTGCTCGCCGACCAGCTGTGGGAGGTCGTGGCCTTCGTCGTCGGCGTCTCGGTGCTGCTTCTGTTGCTGGTGTTCCGCTCGCCGCTGGTCGCGCTGAAGGCCGCGGTGATGAACATGCTGTCGATCGCCGCCGCCTACGGCGTCATCGTCGCCGTCTTCCAGTGGGGCTGGGGCACCGGCCTGCTGGGCCTGCCACATGCCGTGCCGATGTCGAGCTGGCTGCCACTGCTGATGTTCGCGGTGCTGTTCGGGCTGAGCATGGACTACGAGGTGTTCCTGCTCTCCCGGATCCGGGAGGACTGGCTGGCCACCGGCGACGCCCGTGGCAGCGTGACGCGGGGGCTCGCGAAGAGCGGCCGGGTCATCACCAGCGCCGGCCTCATCATGATCGCCGTCTTCGCCGGCTTCGCGCTGGACCCGGACGTGACCGTGAAGATGATCGGCCTCGGCATGGCGGTCGCCGTCCTTGTCGACATGACCGTCATCCGGCTCGTGCTGGTGCCGGCGACCATGGCCCTGCTCGGCCGTGCCAACTGGTGGCTACCGCGCTGGCTCGACCGGATCCTCCCGCGCATCGACCTGCACGGCGAGAGGTCCGCGGCGCCGGCGCTGGCCCTGCCCGCGCCGCGCGGCGAGCCATCCGACGAGGCCGACGAGGCCGACCAAGCCGACGAACAGCCGGCGGTCGTCAGCTGACCAGATCGCTGGTGGCGAGGCGCTCCAGGCCTCGCCACCAGCCCGACCACCTGAGCCGTCTCAGGCGAAGTAGCGGGAGATGAACTCGGCGACGCAGACCGGCTTGGTCTGGCCCTCGAGCTCGATGGTGACCTGGTTGACGACCTGGACGCCGCCGGTGACGTCCTCGACCGTCAGGTTCTTGATGTGCGCGCGCAGCTTGGAGCCCACCGGCACCGGCGCGGGGAACCGCACCTTGTTCAGGCCGTAGTTCACCGCCATCGAGATGCCCTCGACGTGGACCACGTCATGGAACAGCACCGGGATCAGCGAAAGCGTGAGGAACCCGTGCGCGATCGGCCCGCCGAACGGCCCGGCCTTCGCCTTCTCGACGTCGACGTGGATCCACTGGTGGTCCCCGGTGGCGTCGGCGAACGTGTTGACCTGCTCCTGGGTCACCTCGATCCAGCCGCTGCTGCCCCATTCCTGCCCGGCCAGCGCCTTGGCGCCCTCGATCCCCTGGATCGTCGTGACCATCCGTCTCCTCCAAGCTCCCACCGAGCGCCCGGCTCGCCCGGCCATCACCCACGCGCCTGGCGCCGCGCGCCGCGGCGAGCAGTATCCCAACCCTCGCGCCCAGATGCCCGGTTCCCGCAGGGTGCCCCGCTCAGCAGGGACGTCGCGGTACGCGCCGAGACGGCGGGCTGGCCATGGTGTCTCCCCCCGGGCTGGCGAGACGCCGCTCGAGGAAGGTGAACGCCTCGATCACGTCCGCGGCCTCGAAAGCCCGGTTGCGCCGCCCGACCGTTATCTGTCGGAGCACGCCGACGTCCACCAGCCGGCTCACCGCCTCATTGGCGGTCTGCACGCTGCGCCCGGTGAGCTCGGCCGCGGAGCGCACTGTGAGCACCGGCGCGGCGGGCAGCATCCGCAGGAGCCGATCCAGGGTGGAGTCTGGGCGCGCCGGGCCGACTCGCTGACGCCAGGCCTCCTGGAGGGTGCCGATTCGCCTCTCGAAGTCGCCCGCGTCGGCACAGGCTCGAACGCAGGCGCCGGCGAACGTGCCGATCCAGGCGTCGTCCGCGGCCCGGGCCTGCTCGGAGTCCGAGGGCCCGAGGTACCGGGTCGCGGTCAGCGCCGCCACGTAGTCCCGCGACCGGGTCGCGAGAACCAGCGAGACGGGCGGGAGCACGTCAGGCGCGAGGCCCCGCCGACGCAGAACCATGTGGATCAGCGCCCGACCGGTCCGGCCGTTTCCGTCGACGAAGGGGTGGATCGTCTCGAACTGCGCGTGCGCGACGGCGGCCTGCGCCACAGCCGGCAGGCCATCGTCCGCGCAGAACGCGCAAAGATCCTCCAGGAGGTCGGGCACGGCTTCCGGCGGCGGTGGCACGAAGGCCGCGGAGCACGGGTTGTAGCTACTGCCGCCGATCCAGTTCTGCTCGGTCCGGACCTTGCCGCCATACGGCTCCAGCCGGCTCCCGGCGAGCAGCCGTTGGTGGATCTCCAGCAGGGACGCCACCGTGATCGGGTCGCCGGCCCCCACCAGCTCCGACGCGCGGACCATCGCGTCCACGTTGGCGAGCACCTCGGCGGCCGTGACGTCCGTCACCGGCTCTCCGAACTCGCGGCTGGCTTCTTCGCGCAGCAGGCGCCGACCGCCGACCTCGAGCCCCTCGATCCAGGACGAGCCGACCGACTCGGCTCGCAGCAGGATCCGGGCCAGCACCTCCATGCCGCGCAACGCCACCGCGTCGCGGTTGAGGGCGGCGATCGCATGCTCCGCGTCGACCACGTCGGCCGCGGTCAGCCCGTCCAGCGTGAACGCGCGCCCGACGAGGGGATCCGGCAGGTAGGCGTCGTACTCGCACGACAGCCGGTCCTTCCTCGACAGCCCAGCACCGAGGTCACTCTCCCAGCGGCGCCGCACGAGCTGTGCCACGATGACCTCCATATTCAGGCGGATCGAGCATAGCCTGAATATGGAGGTCTGATCTTCCGGCGGCGGCGCTAACCGGCAGTGCCAACGGGGGTGAGCGGGCGGGCGGCCGAGCGAGCGCCCGGGACGGTGGCGGCGTCCGCGGCCGTCAGGTCGTCGGCGAAAGCCTCCGGCGGCGGGCAGGTGCAGACGAGGTTGCGGTCGCCGTACGCGCCGTCGATCCGCCGGACCGGGGACCAGTACTTCGCGGTGCGCAGCGATGCCACCGGGTAGGCGGCCACCGACCGGGGGTACGGGTGGTCCCAGTCGTCGCCGGTGACCATCTCGGCGGTGTGCGGGGCATTGCGCAGCGGGTTGTCGTCCGCCGGCCAGGTGCCGTCGCCCACCTTGTCCGCCTCGGCCCGGATCGCGATCATCGCGTCGCAGAACCGGTCGATCTCGGTCAGGTCCTCGCTCTCGGTCGGCTCGACCATCAGCGTGCCGGCGACCGGGAAGGACATCGTCGGCGCGTGGAAGCCGTAGTCGACGAGCCGCTTGGCGACGTCGTCGACCGTCACGCCGGTCTCCTTGGTGAGCTGGCGCAGGTCGAGGATGCACTCGTGCGCGACCAGGCCGCCCCGGCCGGTGTAGAGGACGAGGTAGTGGTGGCGCAGCCGGCTGGCGATGTGGTTCGCGTTCAGTACCGCGACCGACGTCGCCGCGCGCACGCCCTCGGCCCCCATCAGCCGCAGGTACACCCACGGGATCATGAGAATTCCGGCTGAGCCCCACGGGGCCTCGGAGATCGGGCCGATACCGGTTGCCGGGCCCGCCTCCGGGCAGAGCGGGTGGTTCGGCAGGTAGGGCAGCAGCTTCTCGCCAACCGCCACCGGGCCGACGCCGGGGCCGCCGCCGCCGTGCGGGATGCAGAACGTCTTGTGCAGGTTGAGGTGGCTGACGTCCGCGCCGAACCGGCCGGGGCGGGCGAGGCCGACGAGCGCGTTCAGGTTCGCCCCGTCGACGTAGACCAGGCCGCCGGCGTCGTGCACGATCGCGCACGCCTGGCCGATGCCCTCCTCGTAGACGCCGTGCGTCGACGGGTAGGTGACCATGAGCGCGGCCAGCCGCGACGCGTGCTGCGCGGCCTTCGCGGCGAGGTCGGCGAGGTCGACGTTGCCGTCGTCGTCGCAGGCGACGACGACGACCTTCATCCCCGCCATCGCCGCGCTCGCCGCGTTCGTGCCGTGCGCCGACGACGGGATCAGGCAGACGTCACGGAAACCGTCGCCCGCGGTGTGGTCGCGGTGGTAGGCGCGGATGGCGAGCAGCCCGGCCAGCTCGCCCTGGCTGCCGGCGTTCGGCTGCAGCGACACCCCGGCATAGCCGGTGATCTCGCTGAGCCAGCGCTCCAGGTCCGCGATCATCTCCAGGTAGCCGGCGGCCTGGTCGAGCGGCGCGAACGGGTGGATCTCGGCGAACTCGGGCCAGGTGACGGCCGCCATCTCGGCGGTCGCGTTCAGCTTCATCGTGCAGGAGCCGAGCGGGATCATCCCGCGGTCGAGCGCGAAGTCCACGTCCGCGAGCCGGCGCAGGTAGCGCAGCATCGCGGTCTCCGAGCGGTGGCTGTGGAACACCGGGTGCTCCAGGTAGCCGGACGAGCGGACGAGCGCCGTCGGCAGCGCGCCGGCCGCGTCGAGGCCAGGCACGGCCGGCGGCGCCTCGCTGGGGGCCGGGACGCCGAAGGCGGCCCAGACGGAGTGCAGGTCGGCGTCCAGCGTCGCCTCGTTGCAGGAGATCCCCACGTGGTCGTCGTCGACGAGGCGCAGGTTCACGCCGTGCTCCAGCGCCGCCGCGACGACCTCGCCGGCCCGCGCGGGCACCCGGGCGAGCACCGTGTCGAAGAACTCGTCGTGGACGACGTCGACCCCGCCGGCGCGCAGCCCGGCGGCGAGCCGGACGGCGTGGGCGTGCACGGTCGTCGCGATCCCGGCGAGCCCGGCGGGCCCGTGGTAGACGGCGTACATCGAGGCGACCACGGCCGGCAGCACCTGGGCGGTGCAGATGTTGCTGGTGGCCTTCTCCCGGCGGATGTGCTGCTCGCGGGTCTGCAGCGTCAGCCGGTAGGCCGGCTTCCCGGCGGCGTCGACCGAGACGCCGACGAGCCGGCCGGGCAGCATCCGCTCCAATCCCTTGCGCACCGCCATGTAGCCGGCGTGCGGGCCGCCGAACATCACCGGCAGCCCGAACCGCTGGGTGGTGCCGACCGCGATGTCGGCGCCGAGCTCGCCCGGCGAGGCGAGCAGCGTGAGCGCGAGCAGGTCGGCGGCGACGGTCACCGTCACGGCGTGGTCGCGCGCCTGGGCGATGACGCCCCGCAGGTCGCGGACCTCGCCGTTCGCGCCGGGGTAGGACAGCAGCAGGCCGAACGTGTCGGCCAGCACGGCCGCCGGCAGCTCACCCGCGGCCTCCGCGGGGCCCTCGCCCGGCTCGGCGGGCAGCGGTTCGGCCGGGCCCTCGCCCGGGGCTGGCGCCGGGCGAGGAATGACGCCCTCGCGCAGGTCGGCGACGTGCACCGTCAGGCCCAGCGCCTCGGCCCGGGTCCGCACGACGGCGATCGTCTGCGGCAGCGTGTCGGCGTCGATGAGGAAGGTCGAGCGCTTCTTCTTGTCGACGCGGTGGGCGAGCTGCATCGCCTCGGCCGCCGCCGTCGACTCGTCGAGCAGGGACGCGCCGGCGGTCGCGAGGCCGGTGAGGTCGGTGACCACCGTCTGGAAGTTGAGCAGCGCCTCGAGACGGCCCTGCGAGATCTCCGGCTGATACGGCGTGTAGGCGGTGTACCAGGCCGGGTTCTCCAGCACGTTGCGCTGGATCACGCCGGGCAGCACGGTCGGGTGGAATCCGAGCCCGATCATCGAGGTCACCCGCCGGTTGCGGCCGGCCAGCGCGCGCAGCTCGTCGAGCGCGGCGCTCTCCGGGACCGGCGCCGGCAGCTCCAGCTCGGTGGATCGGATGGCCGCCGGCACGGCCGCGTCGGTCAGCGCGGCGAGCGACGAGTAGCCGAGCGCGGCGAGCATGGTCGCCTGAGCCTCGGCGTCTGGCCCGATGTGGCGGTCGACGAAGGCGCGATAGGCGGGGGCCGGGAGCGCCGCGATCGGGAGCGTGGTGGTGGCCGGGGTCGGGGTGGTGTCAGGCACGTGTCGCTCCGCAGGTCAGGCGGCACCGGCCTGGTACCGGCCCCGCTTCGGGGTCCGGGGTTACCCCCGGTAGGCACGGCAGGCGTTCGACCACGGAGGGGTCGCTCGCCTCGGCCTCCCCCTCTGTCATCGGCCTGAGAGCTTCACCGGGCAACCTCGTGCCCGGTTTGCACCGTCGGCGGGACACCCAGCGGCATCCGCTTTCCAGAGTTGCCTGACCCGGCGGTTGGGGGCCTGAGAGTTTGTGGGGAGATCTTGCTCCTTCGGCGCCTCGGGCTGGCTTGCCCGGGACTCTCCCGCACGGGTGTGAGCGGCACAGTATGTGGTTGTGACCCCGGTTCGCGGACCCGCGAGCCGACGCCGACCCGACCACCGGACGGCTCGCCAGCAGGTGGAAGAGGTCTGTATCGAGACTATCGGCGGCGCGCAGGCGGCGCGACCGCGACCACGGCCACGAAACCGCCCCGCAACGTCACCCGGCGGAAGTCGCGCCTGGCAGGGCGCCACAGCCGCGCGTCGCGTCACCAACCTCACATCGCGAGCTGAAGGGGTGCCCGATGATCGACGGACGCGGATCATCGGGCACCCCCGCGCGCGACCATGGCGAATCCTGGCTTGCCAGCGGTCCCGCCGTCACCCCGCGCGACTTCCCGACGCCGACGCGACGCGCCGGGTCACCTGCGGGCGGCGGCGGTGGCGCGCCGGTTGGCCTTCTTGATCGCGGAAATCAGCTCGTCCCTCGTCATCCGGGTACGGCCGGGGATCTCCAGCTCGCGGGCCATCTCGCGCAGCCGGGTCAACGGAGCGGTCGCGTTCACGCCCTCGGCGGTCGGACGCGGCCGGCGTACGCTCGCCGGCGCGCTCTGCTTCGCCCGCGCGTCGGACGGCCCGGGTGACGACTTCGGCCGCCAGTGGTCGCCGACCTTCTCGTGGGTGTGCTTCAGCGCGGCGTACGCGGCCCGGTGCGCGCGCTGGCCCTCGCCGTAGGTGCCCACCGCCGAGTCGTGGGCTTTCTTCCAGGTGCGGACGGCCAAACCGTCGGACCGCGTGATCGTCGACGGCACGCCGGCGCACGTCTGGTCGGCCTGCTCCGCCTTACGGGAACGGGAAGCCGTCTTGGTAGGAGTCGTCGTCTTGGTAGGGCTGGTACGGGTCATCTTCGCGGGCATCTGCTTGGTAGGCAACTGCATCACCTCCGCTGGAGCCCTCGTCGTCAGGACGAGGGTCGAGCCGGCTCGACCGAGGCGCCGGTCACGCCCTGAGGCCGGCGTCTGCCCGGGCATCCTCTGTTCGAGTCGCGCACCGCCGCGATCGAAGTGCGCGTCCGGCTCGGTGTCTGTCGGTGAGTTCCCGGCGGGCGCAGCGCAAACCGCGCCCCCACCCACCTTCGACGACGAATGCTCGGTCCGCAGGGGCGCGCGACCAATCGACGCTGGTTGTGCGCGTTTGGTCAGCGGAGGTTTCCGCCCACTTCAGCGGGCCCGCGAGTTCAGCGGGTGCGCTACCTCACCTGGTCGGCGCCAGCCTTGGCCGCCTCGACGTCGGTCGAGGCCCCGCCTCGCTCCCGCTCGAAGAACGGCTCGACCGCCCGGTCGGACGCGGTCTGGCGGGCGACCTGCCTGGTCATCTCCTCGTCGCTGGCGCCCGCGCCCGCCTCCGCGGTCCTGCCCCGAGCCGGCCCGGTCGCTGGCCTCGAACGCGTGTCCGTTCCCTTGGCGGCTCGCCCGCCGGATGGAGTCGACATCGTGCCCCTCCTCCGTTCGCCTGCCGTTCTCGTCCCGTCGCGCAAGTACCCGGCGGGTCCGGACAGAACCAGCCCTGGAGGGATGGGATCGGCGTCAACCGCGAAGAGCGGGCGCAGATGTGCCGGAGAGGCGGGAGATGTCAGCAGATGTATGGAGCGGCTCCATACCTGACCCGCGACACCTGACCCGCGTCAGAGCGCCTCGTCGAGAGGCTGGTAGTCGAATCTCGGGGCGGGGTAATCCGGAGCGCCGAGGAAATCCGGATCAAGGAATCCCGGATCGGGGTCACCCCAGTCGACATCCGACGGGCCGAAGCCACTATCCAGGCCCGGCGACGGCGGCACATCGCCATTTATGTTGACGTTTATTACGTTGGCGTAGATCTGCACCGTAGGCACACCTTCGCCGGTAGTTGCCGGCTGGATGAGGTCGGTGGGCCAGGGCGGCGGCTCCGAAAACCCGAGCCCGCCAGCTGTGTCAAGAACCGGGATGTCCGTCGCCACCGTCGGCGAGATCACGGTCTCGGTCCCCGCGTCGTCGCTGCCGACGGCCGTCGCCATGCTCGTCACCGTCCCCTGCGGGGGGATGTCGGTCGCCCCGTAGAAGTACCTCGCGGTGCAGGTCATGGAGGCCCCGGCCGCCAGCGTCGAGCTCGGGCAGATGATCGGCGTGAGGCCACCGGCGGCGAGGTCGTCCTGGACCGAAACGAAGATCAGGTCACTGAAGCCGACATTCCCGACGGTGTAGAGGAGGTCCACGGCGCCCGGGTCCACGAAGGCCATGTGTGTCGTCAGGGTGAGCTCCGGGCCGGTGCCGCCGGCAGGCATGGCGTCGCCGGCATACGTGACGTCGCCGGCATATGTGACGTCGTCGACGGGCGTGCCGTCGCCGGCATACGTGACGTCGCTGGCAGGTGCGACGGCGCTCGCGGGCGCGGCGGCGAGGACCAGTCCGGCCGCGGCCAGGCCCGGGATCATCGTCACCGCGGCCAACGCCCGCCGTCGCGGACCGCTCCGGCCGCCGAACAAGCCCGATGACGGCCGCAACTTTGTTGGATCCATCGGTACCCCGCTTTGTCGAGCCCCCGGAGACAGACGAGCAGTACACGAATATTACCGAACGTAGTCACTTGAGTGGTGAAGGTGACGAGCGGTGTGTCAGGCGCCGTCCAGTGGGCAGGCGGCGGCCGGGGGCGCGACGATGGCGAGACCGATGACCAAGGGAGCCGATCGATGCCGCACCTGGAACACGACGGGGACGTGTACGTGCTGGATCTCGGCGACGGCGAGAACCGGTTCACTACCCCCTGGCTGACGGCGGTGAATGCCCTGCTGTCCGAGGTCGAGGACGCCGACGGGCACAAGGCGCTGGTCACCACCGCGCGCGGGAAGATCTGGTCGAACGGGCTCGATCTGGACAGGATTCTGGCGTATCCGAGCGAGCTGGGCTCCTATCTGAACACCGTGCAGGCCCTGCTCGCCCGGGTGCTGACGCTGCCGTTCGTCACCGTCGCCGCCGTGCAGGGGCACGCCTTCGGCGCCGGCGCCATGCTCGCGCTCGCGCACGACCAGCAGGTGATGCGCGCCGACCGCGGCTACTGGTGCCTGCCGGAGGTCGACCTGGGCATGCCGTTCACCGCCGGGATGACGAGACTGCTCACCGCGCGGCTGCCCGCCAGAACGGCCGCCGAGGCGATGGTCACCGGCCGCCGCTACGGCGGCGTGGACGCGTTCGAGGCCGGGATCGTCGACGCCGTCGCCGCCGGAACCCTCACGGACGCCGCGGACCTCGTCGCCGCGCAGCGCGCCGTTCTCCTCGCCGCGCTCGGCGTCGCCCGCCCGCTCACGGCCAAGGCGTCGCCGGCGCTCGGCAAGATCAAGTCAGGCCTCCACGCCGACACCGTCGCCGCCCTGCAAGCCGACGAGAACGCCCGCCTCGCCGCGTTTCCGCCGGTCGGCTAGCTCCCGCCAGCCGGCGGCGGGCAGCGCGTCCGCCGAGGGGTGCCGAGGGGCTAGGCGGCGAAGTCGAAGATCAGGCGGTCGGGGGCGGTCAGCTCGGTGACCCGGTAGCCGACGACGTCGTCGAGGCCGACGCCCAGGTGGACGTAGCCCTCGAAGTCGCCGGCCATGGCGACCTGGCGCACCGCCGGCAGGCCGCCACCGGTGACCGGCGAGCGCAGCGTCGACCGGCCCGCGTCGTCATGGGCGTCGGCCGGGTGCAGCACGATCTCGAAGTGCGCCTGGCCGGCCAGCGCGAGCGGTGAGCCCTCGCCCGGCCTGACCACGTCCTGGACGTAACGAGCCGAGTACCCGGGCAGGCCGCCGGTGAACTCCAGGACGATCCGGTCGAAGCTCAGGCCGCCCTCGACGTTGTGCGCCGCGCGCACCTCGACCAGCCGCGGCGAGGGGCTTGTCGAGCGGGTGAGCGACGTCGGGCCGCTCGACCAGGTCGGCGCGTTCCCTCCGACGCTCGACGTGGGCGACGCTCCGGGAGCCGGGGTCGCGCTCCCGCCGGCCGAGGTGGACGCCACGGCGGCCGAGGTCGTCGTGACCGGTTCCGGCGAAGGCGAGCCGCCGCCGTCCGAGCAGGCGGACAGCGCGCCGGCCAGCAGCGCCAGCGCCGGCGCGACGACGCGGGCGCCGCGCACCCGCCGAGACCGCTGTGCCCGCCGAGACCGAAATGGCGACCCGAACCGCGGCATGACGGCCTCCGACCTGGTTCCCTGGCTCGCCCGACGACGACCGGGAGCGACGACGCTACGCCAGCAGCGCGGCGTCCGAGTGAGAAATATGTCTATACCGGTCACGGCACCGCCGCCACGGCCACCACCCGGGTGCCCGCCGGGACCGACGCGGACAGGGCGACCGCGTCGCCGAACGGGTAGACCCCGCCGGCCGCGTCCACCAACCAGTAGCCGCGGCCGCTGGGAGTCGCCGCGATACCGACCACCGCGGCCGGTGGGGAGGCGGGCGAGCCGACCTGGCCGGCCGCGCCGTGGGCCACCACCGCGCCGGCCGCCGTGACGGTCCAGTAGCCGGAGCCGGTCGGGCTCGCGGCGATGCCGACGGCGCGGGCGGACCCGGTGGCGGCGGTCGAGGGCGTCACGCCGGCCGCGATGCCGCCGGCGTCGCCGAACGGGTAGACCCCGCCGGCCGCGTCCACCAACCAGTACCCGCCACCGGTCGGGGTGGCGGCGATG
>NZ_KI912266.1:2060187-2185459 GCF_000235425.2 Pseudofrankia saprophytica | reverse complement strand
TCGCCGGGTCCTGGCTGGGCGGGGCCCGCGGTCTGCTCGGGTGGCTGGGTCGCGGTGGGCTCCGGCTGGGGTGGCGCGGCGGTGCGGCTCGGCGTCGGCCGCGGGTCCGTCGGCCCCCGCGAGGTCGGCGGCTGGCTGGGGTCGGGCCTGCCCGTACCGCTAGGCCGGCCGCCGCCAGGGCCGCCGGGCTGGCCGCCACCCCGGCCGTTCCCATCGTTCCCGCCGTTGCCGTTCCCGCCATTGCCGTTGCCACCACCACGGCCGCCGCCGAGGTCGCCTCCCCAGCCGTCGCCGCCGGGGGCTCCTCGACCCGGCCAGACCTGCCCCCGCCCGTCACCCGGCCCCGCGCCGCCGGCCGGCTGGGACGGCAGGCCGCCGGGCGTCCGGCCCGGCGGCAGTGGCTTCGGCGTGGCGGTGTGCTCGCCGCCGGGCAACGCCGTCCCGAACTTCAGGATGGTCCGCGGTGTGGCGCCGTCGACGAGGACGACGTTGGGGCCGGCCTCGTCGTTGATCCAGAGCTGGCCGTTCTGGACGCCCGCGGTGATCCGGGCCTGGCCGCCCGCCGGCGCGACCTGCACCGGCGGGGCGAAGCGCCCGGTCGCGGGGTCGTAGGCCCAGACCACGCCAGCGTCCGAGTCCGGCACGTAGACCTGGCCGTCGTGCCAGACCGGCGCGCCCAGCTGGCGACCGCCGGCGGTCGCCCCGGTGCCCGACCCCGTCGCTCCGGTGCCCGACCCGCCATCCGCGCCCGACCCGCCATCCGCGCCCGACCCGCCATCCGCGCCACCCGCGATGCCGGCGGCGGCACCGCCGGCCCTGGCGAGCGCGGCCAGGTCGATGCCGGCTCCGCCGATGGCCGGCAGGTCCGTCGCGCTCACCCGGCCCGCGTCCAGGTCGACGAGCACCAGCCGTCCCGTGGCCGGCTCGGCCAGCGCTAGGACGTGGCCCTCGGTCCGCGCCGGCACCAGCACCTGACGCCCGCTGTCGGCACCGGCCGCGCCGCTGTCGACCGGCAACCGCAGCGGCGCCTCGACGCCGTCGGCCGTCAGCCGGGAGACCGTGCCCGCCGTGCGGTCGACGATGACCGGCGATCCGCCGACCACCGCCGCGTCGATCCGGTCGCCGGCCGTCGCCACGGGTACCGGTGTTCCCGGCGCCCCCGCGCGGACCGGGACGACCGTGCCGGCGCTGGGCACCGGCACCCAGAGGGTCCCGTCCATGGTCTGGGCGACCGCGCCGAGGCCCGGCGGGAAGGTGACCGGCGAGCCCAGCTCGGCCAGCGTGCGCGGGTCGAGGCGGGTCACGAGCCCGCCGGCCGCGTCGATGGCGTAGGCGTCGCCGCCCGCGGCGCTGACCGTCGTGCCCCGCGGGTACGCCACGGTGGCGACGATCTCCAGCAGCGCCGGGTCGATCCGCAGCACGGTCCCCGCCGCGGCGTCGACGACGATGACCGCCGCGCCCGGCGGCACGGCCCCCAGGCCTGCGGCCGGGTCGTTCGCGCCAGCCGAGCCACCGATGGCACCGGCCGGGCCGGCCGGGCCGGTCGACCCCGGCCCGGTCGCCCCGGGCACGGCCGGGGTCGCCGGCGCCTCCGGGTTCGCGGCCGCCGCCTCCGCCGCGGCCGCGGCGGAACGAGACGCCTCGGCGGAGCGGGTCGCCGTCGGTGTGGCGAAGTCGGTGAGCACGGCCAGCTGGTGCCCGGCCGTGCCGGGAAGGGCGACGGCCGCGTCCGCGACCCCGGACGGGCCGTTGACATGGAACAGCAGGCCGAACTGCTCGCTGACCAGCCAGCCCCCGCCGTCACTCAGGTCGAGCGTCACCGGCCGGGAGCCGCGCCCGAGGACGGTGGCCGCGACGACGGTGGCCAGCGCGAGCGCCGCGACGACCGAGGTGACCTGCCGGGCACGTCCCGGCCTCGCTGGGACGCGCCCCGGCTCACCCGGCCCGGCCGGCTCGGCGGGCTCATCGGGCCCGCCAGGCCCGCCTGGCGGGCCTGGCGGGCCGGAGGCGGGGCGGTCCGCCGGGCTGCCGGGGTCGCCCTGCCCGGTCGGGCCTGGCGGCAGGGCGCCGCCCAGGCCGATCCGGGAGGTCGGCGGTCCGTGAGGGCCTGTGCGCGTCACGGCACGTCTGACGTCGGGATGTACCGGTGGGTTGCGCCCCGATCTTCTCCGTATGCGCGGGGTTACCCCTACTTCGTCCTGAAATCATCCACAACCACGAGATCCACAACTCCTGGGCGAGCCAACGCAACGAACTCGACAGGCTCGCCGTCGTATGTGAGCGAACCGCTTCGGACCGTGGGGACACGGGCGCGCACACCGAATGCGGTTCCGGGTGGCTCCCCCCGCCGCCCGCGGGCGGGTCGCGCCGGATCGTCCCCCTCGGACGGCGCGGCCCGCCCTCACCGCGGCTGGGTCTGGTCGCTCCAGAACCTCCAGCACGCGAGAACACCCGGTCAGCTCGCGAGGCCCGGTCGGCCAGGCAGGCCCCCAGGCCGTGCCCGCACGCCGGCTGGTCCGCGCGCGTCCGGCGACCCATGATCGCCGGCACCTTCGCCGGGGCCTCCAAGCCATCACGAACTCGGTGCCCATCAAGAACTCGGTGCCCATCAGGAAGGAGTGGCTGTGACGATCGCCGGTCCCGAGGGAGGCGACGGACGGTGAGCGACGAGCTGGACACGTTCGCGGCCGCGTTCGCCGATGTGGTCACGAACGTCGAGCGCGTGATCCGCGGCAAGCGGGAGGCGATCGAGCTCGCGGTGATCTGCCTGTTCGCGGAAGGCCACCTGCTGATCGAGGACGTCCCGGGGCTCGGCAAGACGACGCTCGCCCGCAGCCTCGCGGCGTCGGTGAACGCCAGCTCCCACCGGATCCAGTTCACCCCCGACCTGCTGCCTTCCGACATCACCGGCACCACGGTCTACAACCAGCGCCTCGGCGAGTTCGGCTTCCGGCCGGGCCCGGTGTTCGCGAACCTCGTCATCGGCGACGAGATCAACAGGGCCTCGCCGAAGACCCAGTCCGCGCTGCTCGAGGTGATGGAGGAGGGGTTCGTCACCGTCGACGGCACCCGCTACCAGGTGCCGCTGCCGTTCATGGTCGTCGCGACGCAGAACCCGGTCGACATGGACGGCACCTACGCGCTGCCGGAGGCACAGGTCGACCGTTTCCTGATGCGGCTGCGGCTCGGTTACCCCGGGACCGACGCGGAGCTCGAGATCCTCGAGGGCCACCAGGTGGGCCGCCGCGTCGAGGACCTGGCGCCGGTCATGCGCGCCGAGGACGTCGTCGCCCACACCGAGCGCACCCTGTCGGTGCACGTCGCGCCGGCGCTGCGCCGCTACATCGTGGACATCGTCGCCGCGACCAGGCGCATCCCGGACGTGCTGCGCCTGGGCGCGAGCCCGCGCGGCAGCATCGCGCTGCTGCGCGCGGTGCAGGTGCGGGCCGCCGCCGGCGGCCGCGAGTTCGCCACCCCGGACGACGTGAAGACGCTGGCGAAGCCGGTGCTGGCCCACCGCCTGGTGCTCAGCCCGGAGACCGAGCTGAAGCGGGTGACCGCCGAGGACGTGGTCGACGAGGTCGTGCGGGCGGTTCCGTCGCCGCGCCGCCTCGTGGGCGTGTAGCCGATGGGCGCCTACCCGCCGGGTCCAGGTTCGTCGGGCCTCCACCTGGTGGACCTGACCGACCCGGCCTCTGACCAGGACTCTGACCGGGACCCGAGCCCACCCGCTTACCCGGGCACGGACGAGGACATCGACGCGGGCCTCGCGGACGCGGGCGAGGAGGACACCTCGACGCCCCGCGGCGCGCGGTCCATGCCCACGGCGGCGGACGCCGTCCCATCGGCACCCGCCGCCGTCATGCCGGCACCGGCGAGCGAGCCGGTCGTCGTCACCCGCGTCACCCCCCTGGGTCTCGGGCTGCTCGGCGTCGCGGTCGTCCTGGCGGCCGGGGCGGCCGTGCTGCGCTACCCGGAGCTCGTGGCGCTGGCCGCGGCGGCGGTCTGCGCGCTGCTGGTCGCGGCGCTGTCGGTGG
This sequence comes from Pseudofrankia saprophytica, assembly GCF_000235425.2. NCBI lineage: Bacteria > Bacillati > Actinomycetota > Actinomycetes > Frankiales > Frankiaceae > Pseudofrankia > Pseudofrankia saprophytica. The sequence continues at coordinate 2,181,422 of NZ_KI912266.1, read as the reverse complement.
CCCGCAGGCCGCGGCTGCGGGCGACGCTGCGGGTGGACCCGAGCGGTGTCGCCCGGGGCGAGCCGGCGGCACTGGCCATCGAGATCCACAACCCCTCCCGGCGTCCCTCGCCGCCTGTGCGCCTGGACATCCCCTGGAGCCACGGCGCGGGCGCCGGCATGAGCCCGGGCGACGGCTTCGCCGGCCGCCTGGAGGGTCGGGTGGGCGGCGGCACGGCCGCCCACCCGATCGGGAAGATCGTCGTCGACGTCCGCCGGGTGCCCGGCGCGGGAACCCGGGCGTTCGACATCGCGCTCGACACGCGGCGGCGCGGCGTGATCTCGCTCGGGCCGGTCCTGGTGCGCCGCGCGGACCCGTTCGGGCTGGTGAGCTCGACGGCACGGCTGTCCGCCGCCGGCGTGCTGCGGGTACGGCCGCGAGCCCGCCCGCTCGGCGCGCCACCGGCCGCGCCCGCGCGGGACCCGGACGGCCGGACCGCCGACGGCGCCGCCGGCGGTGTCATCTTCCACGGGCTCCGGGAGTACGTCAGCGGCGAGGATCTGCGGTTCGTCCACTGGCCGTCCAGCGCCCGCACGGGCGTGCTGATGGTCCGCCAGCACGTCGAGCCGAGCGAGCCCGCCTCGACCGTCGTGCTGGACACCCGTGCGGACGCCTACCCGCCCGGTGAGGTCGGCGCGGAGACCTTCGAGGAGGCCGTCGACGTCGCCGCCTCGGTCGTGCTCGGCTGCGCGCGGGAGTCGCTCGGCGTCGTCCTGCTCACCACCGGCGGGGTACGCCGCGCCGGCCGGGGCCGGGTGCCCGAGACCGAGGCGCTGCTCGACGAGCTCGCCGAGATCGCGCTCGAACCGGCGGGCACGCTCGAGGTGCTCAGCACGGTGCGCCGCGGCGGCGTCGGGACGCTGGTCGTGGTGACCGGCGGCTTCGACGGCGGCCAGCTGCGCGCCGTCGCCCCCGTCGTCCACCGGTTCGGACAGGTGGTGGTGATCCGGGTCGGCGCGCGCAGCCTGGCGGCCGCCAGGGCGCGCTCGCGGCGTACGCCGGCCGAGCGGCCCCGGCTGCGCAGGGCGGCGGACCTGGACGCCGCGGCCCTGCTCGGCCGGTTCGACCTGATCGGCCGGCCGAGCGACGTGGGCACCAGTGTGGCGGGCCGGCTGCGGGTCCTCGACATCCCGGATGCCTCCCGGCTGCCCGAGGCCTGGCCGGTGGGCGGCCGGGGACGGGCCGCGGCCGGAGTGCGGTCGAACACGCGCGCGGGCTACTTCGGTGGCGGGGGCGCGTGAAGGGGCAGGACGGTCCAGACCTGTTGGAGAACCTGCGCCGCCGCGAGCGGCGCGAGTCCTCTCCCGGACCCGCGGGATCCGCTGGCAGGCCGCGGCCACGAGGGAAGATCGACTCACCGACCGCGCCGACGGTACCCATGGCCAGGCTGTCGGAGGCGCCGACGATGGCGGCACCCGTGCCCGTGCCCGTGCCCGTCCCCGGGTCGCGGACCGGTGCGGGCCACGGTGACACCGACCCCAGCGGTCGCGGCGGAGGCGGCGGCCCGGATACCTCCAACACCCCTGACGCCGCTGACGCCAGGGGCGGCGGGCGGGAGCGGCGGGCCGCGCCCGGTGGGTCTGACCGGCGAGCCGCCGGCCGGGCGGGACCGCGCCGGTCTCTCGTCGTGTTCGGCCTGGAACGGGACCGCCCGGACGGGCCGGCGCAGCGGTGGCCGCGACGCGTCCTCGCTCTGGTACTCGTCGCCGGGCTCGCGGCGGTCGACGGCTGGGGTTTCCTGCGGCTGTTCTCCCCCGTCGACCTGCGACTGGCCATCCCGGCGGCGGCCGCCGGGCCGGTCGTGCTGGTCGGGGCGGTGTCCTGGCGGCGGGGCCGGCCCGCGCCGTTCGCGCTCTCGGCGCTGCTGTGGACGGCCGGGTTCGTCGCCACCGCCGGCACGATGATCGCCTCCGGAGGGCCGCTCGACCGGCTCGCGACGGTCCGCGACGGCGTGGTGGGCGGGCCGGCGCGGCTGCTCGACGTCGCGGTGCCGTCCCCGGCCGAGCCGGACCTGCTCGTCGTCCCGGTCCTGGTCGTCTGGCTCGCCGCCGCCGTGGGCGCCGAGCTGGCCGTGCGTACCAGGGCCAGGTTGCTGCCCGCCCTGCCCGCTCTGCTCGGGCTGCTCGCCGGGACCGCCGCCTCGCTCCCGGCGGCCGGGTCGAACCTGGTGCCCGCGGCGGCTCTGACGGTGCTCGCTGGGCTGTTCGCGCTGGTCCGCCGGCCGACGGCTGGGCCACCGCCGCGGATCACGGTCGGCCCGGACCGGCCGTCGCGCCTGCCGGGGGCGGCGCGGGCGACGGCGGCGCTGGCGGTGGTCGTGGCCGCGGGGCTCGCGGCGGGGGGCGAGCTGCCGGCGGCTCTGGGCGCGGGCGCACCGGTCGACCCGCGGGCGTACCGGTCCACACCGGCCACGCCGGTCGACGGGCTGAACCCGCTGTCCGCGCTCGCGGGCTGGAGCACCCACCCCGACGAGGCCCTGTTCACCGTCCGGCTGACGGGCCAGGGCGCCGGGCCGGTCCCGCTGCGGCTGGCCGTGCTGTCCGGCTTCGACGGCGCCACCTGGACGTCGCCCGCCCGCTACACCCGGGCTGGCCAGGTGGTGCCCACCAGCGCGGGAGCCGACGCCGGAGCCGAAGACGGCGGCGCGCGGGTCGTCCAGCAGCTGACGGTCACCGGCCTGACCGGCCAGCTCCTGCCGGCGCTCGACCGGCCGGTCGAGCTCGCCGCGCCCACCGGTCCACCCGCCGCCACCGCGGGCGCGAGGGGTACGGCGGCGGGTGCGGCGGGCGCGGGCGGCGGCGGCTTCGCCGTCGATCTGGCCGACGGCCTGTTGCTGCGGACGGCGCCGCTCGCCACGGGTGAGCGGTTCACCGTCGTGTCCGCGCCGCGGCCGACCCACCCCTTGGGCGAGCTCGCCGCGCTGACCACCGCGACGACGGCGACCGCCGCCGCGGACGCCGAGTACCTCGCCCTGCCGGCCGACGTCCCGCCGGTGCTGCGCGCGCTGGCGAAGGTCGCGGCCGGCCAGGGCAACGGCCCGTTCCAGCAGGCCGCGCTGCTACAGCACTACCTCGCGACCAACTTCCAGTTCGACCCCCAGGTGCCGCCGGGCCACTCACTCGCCCACGTCGAGCACTTCGTCGCCGACACCCGGCGCGGCACGTCCGAGCAGTTCGCGACCACGTTCGTCCTGGCCGCCCGCATCCTCGGCCTGCCGAGCCGGGTGGTCGTCGGCTTCGCTCCCGACGCGCCGGCCGGGTCCGCGACTGTCACCGTGACCGGGCGCCACGCGCTCGCCTGGGCGGAGGTTCGCTTCGACCGCGCGGGCTGGCTGCCCTTCTTCCCCACGCCGGCGGCGACCGACTCCCGGGGCGCCGCGCTCGCGGGCTCCGGCCAGGGCGAGTCAGCGACGCAGGCCGCGGCGGTGGACGCGGCGGTGCGCGGGCCGCTGACCGCTCCGGCGACCGTGGCGCGACCGGCCGTCACGGTCGCGCCGTCGCCCGGCCGAGCCGCCGACATCCGCGGGCCGCTGGCGACGGCCGGGCTCACCGCGGCCGCGCTCCTGGCCGGCTATCTGCTGGTCGCGTTCGCCCGGCCGGCGGCGCGCCGCCGGCGCCGGCTGTCCGCCCGCCGCCGGCCGCGCGAACGGGTGGTCCTCGCCTGGACGCATGCCCTCGACGCGCTCGCCTCGGCGGGTGTGCCGGTGCCCGACTCGGCGAGCCCGACCGAGGTCGTCCAGCTCGGCGCGAGCGCGGTCGGTGGCGCGGGAGAGCACGGCACGGGGCGGGGGTCCGGCCTGAGCTCCCTGCGCGGCCTCGCGAACCTGGCGACGCTCGCGCTGTTCGGCCCGGACTCCGGCGCGGGCATCGCCTCGACGAACGGCGCGAGCGTCCGGCCGCGGCGGCTGCCCGCCGAGCCGCCCGAGCCGGCCGGCGCGCCCGGGGCCGGCGCGCCCGGCGCCGCCGGAAACGCGGCGGCCGGCTGGGAAGGCCCCTGGGGCGCCCGCGCGGCCGACGAGGCACGGCGCCTGGCGACCACCGTCGAGCGGGCCGCCCGGCGAGCGGCGTCCCCTCGTCGCCGCCTGGCCACCCGCCTGGCACCCCGGCGCGTTCTCGGTCGATAGCGCCAGGGCTGGCCGGGTTGCGGGCCGATAGGTTCGTCGCGTGCGACTCGGACTGGTGGCATTGATCGTCGAGGATTACGACCCCGCGATCGCGTTCTTCACCGACGTTCTCGGCTTCGAGCTGGTCGAGGACTCGCCGGCGGTGACCACGCACACGGCGCGCCCGAAGCGCTGGGTCGTGGTCCGGCCGCCCGGCGCCGAGACGGGCATCCTGCTCGCCCGCGCCGACGGCGAGCGCCAGGCGGCGGCCATCGGCGACCAGGTCGCCGGCCGGGTCGGATTCTTCCTGAACGTCGACGACTTCGGGGCCACCTACCGGCGGCTGGTCGCCGCGAGCGTCACCTTCGTGACGGAGCCGCGCACCGAGCCCTACGGCAAGGTGGTCGTCTTCCTCGACATCGCCGGCAACCGCTGGGACCTCATCGGCCCTGCCTAGGCCGGCCCCGCCGGTGGATCGCGCGCTCGCCGCTGAAACGCCGGATGGCCAACGCTCGCCAGCCCCCGGCGCCGGCCCGCATCGAAGCGCGACAATGGCGTCATATCTCTCGGGACCTCGCTCGCCGGCGCCTCTGCCCGTCCGTCGCGTCACCCACCCATGGGCCTTCTCATCCGTCAGTGCCAGGACGGAGGGGGCCGCGCCGCGGTGGCCGGCGCGCCGCGGCCGCGGCGCCTGCTGAGCGAACACCCAGCGTGGCTGGCCGATCGCCTCCCGGCGAGTCGGTCGCAAACGCTGTCGGACCTGTCGGGTATACGACAGAAGACAACCAGACTGTCGCGCTGTGCGTCCTGATGGAGGGACGCGCTGCCGTCCGACCACATTCAAGGTGCATCCCGGGGGCGACGTGGACTCACGCGGAGGCGGGGCCGGCTCGCCCGCGCTCAGGCCAGGCCTGTCCGCGGGCGACGAGCCGGCGCTCCCCCACGACGGCGCCGCGGATCCGGGCCTCGAGTCGCCCGACCCGCCGCGCTCGGCCACGCGGACACCGCCGCTGCCCGGCAGTCCGCTGCGCCCGTCGGACCCGCGCGAGCTCGGCGGCTACGAGCTGCTGACCCGCCTCGGCGAGGGCGGCATGGGCACCGTCTTCCTGGGACGTTCGCCGGCAGGCCGGCGAGTGGCGGTCAAGGTCGTCCGGGCGGAGCTCGCCGACGATCCCGAGTACCGGGCCCGCTTCCGGCGGGAGGCCGAGGTCGCCCAGCGGGTCGCCCGGTACTGCACCGCCGAGGTGCTCGACGCGGTCGACCCCCCGGACGGGGCTCCCTACCTGGTCACCGAGTTCGTCGACGGCCCGTCACTGGCCGAGACGGTCGCCTCCCACGGCCCGCTCGGATCCGCCGACGTCGAACGGCTCGCGGTCAGCGTGGGCAGCGCCCTGATCGTCATCCACGCCGCCGGCCTGGTGCACCGCGACCTCAAGCCGTCCAACGTGCTGCTCTCCCAGTTCGGCCCACGCGTGATCGACTTCGGTGTGGCCTGGACGCCGGACAGCGTGACCGTGACCAGGGACCTGGTGGTCGGCACCCCCGCGTTCATGGCTCCGGAACAGGCGCGCGGCGAGCGGGTGACCGCCGCGGCGGACGTCTTCGCCTGGGGCGGCCTGATGATCTTCGCCGCCACCGGGCGGCGGCCCTTCGGGGGCGGCGCCGTGCCGGCGGTGCTGTTCCGCATCGTCAACAACGACCCCGACCTCGACGGCGTCGACGCGTCGCTCGCCGACGTCGTGCGCGACGCGATGCGCCGCGACCCCGCGGAGCGCCCGACCGCCGGCGAGATCGTCAGCCGGCTGCAGACGCTCAGCTCGACGCGCGGGATCGTGCCGGTCGTCGGCGCCGCCTACCCGGCCACCGGGGCGACCGACCAGGCGAACGCGCTGGCGCCACCGATCCCGGCCCAGGCGAAACCGGACTTCTCGACAGCGTCGGAGGCACCGGACGCCCAGGCCGCCCAGGATCCGGACCTCACCGGCGTCGCCGCGCCGACGACCGCCACGGGCGACGACAACCCGACGGTCGGGTCCGGCCCGATCCCGGCGGACATCGCCGCCGCCGCCAGCGATGGCGACGCCCCCGGGGCGGACGCGGGGACACCCGCCCACCTCGCCGCCGTCGACACCGGCTCGAACGGCGACGGGCCCGCGCCCATGGACACGGTCGTGCTGCGGGGAGGCCAGCCGAAGGAGCGGACCGCCGAGACGCTCACGCTGGCGGGCCGCGGGGGCGGCGCGCAGCTCGAGGAGTACCTCGAGGCGCCCACGACCACGGCCGATCGCCAGTATCGCCGCGAAGCCCTCCCGCGCCGCCGGCACGCGCGGCTCGCCCGGCTCGCCCTGCCCGTGCGGCTGCCCTGGACGACGATCATCAGCGCCTTCAGCGTCCTGGTCGCCCTGGTGGCCGTGGGCGTCGCGGCCAACGCCGCGTTGGACCGGCCACCCGGCGGGGGTCAGTCGGGTGTCCTCGCCGCCGCCTCCGAGCTCACCGTGCCCGGCGACCTGGTGGGTCTCACGGCGGCCGACGCGGAGAAGCGGCTGCGCGCGGCGGGGTTCAGCCATCTGCGCCGCGAGATGACACCGAACATCAAGACCAAGGGCACGGTGCTGCAGGTCCGGCCGGGTGGCGACAGCCGGCTGGAGGCGACGGAGACGATCACACTGGTCGTGTCGGCCGGCCTGGAGTCCATCAAGGTGCCGGAGGTCGTCGGGCTCACCGAGGCCGCGGCGAGGGGCACCCTGCAGGACGCCGGCCTCACCGTCGTGGTGCGGACGAGCACGGCGCGGTCCTTCCTCGGCCCCGGACGGGTCGCCGCCGTGAACCCGGACGCGGGCAGCCAGCTGGCGGCCGGCTCGAAGGTCACGATCACGGTCATCGTGCCCGTCGGCACCCGGTCGCTGGCGAAGATGCCGGACGTCATCGGGAAGCCGACCGACGAGGCGCAGACGGCCGTGCGGGCCGCCGGCTTCACCGACATCGCGCTCGCCTACGTGGCGAGTTCCGCCACCGCCGGCACGGTGACCGCCACCGACCCACCCGCGGGCGGGTCGACGGCCAAGAACGCGACCGTGACGCTGACCGTGTCGAGTGGCCCGGGGCACACCACCGTGACCGACGTCGTCAATCAGCCGGAGGCGGACGCGCGCGCGGCGTTGGAAGGCGCCGGGCTCGTCGTCACAGTCAGGTACGACACCGGGCCGGCGGGTGTCGGCGCTGGCCTGGTGGAGACGGTGGACCCGGTGCCGGGCAGCCAGGTCGCGCTGCACAGCAAGGTGACGATCACGGTCGTCAGCACGCAGGTCACGGTTCCGTATACGGTGGGGACCCAGCGCGCACAGGCCGAGAAGACGCTCAACTCGTACGGGCTCGGCGTGACCGTGGTCCGGCAGGTGAGCGATCAGGCGGTCGGCACGGTGCTCGCGCAGTCGCCGGAGTCGGGCTCCGTACGACGCGGCTCGAGCGTCACGCTGACCATCGCCAGGGCCCCGGACGCGCCCAGCTCCTCCGGCCCGCCGACCGGCCCGACCGGCACCGCCACGCCGACCGTCACCCCGTCGGCAGCCACGCCCTGACCGGGCCTGGTCTCGTCTCGGTCACGTCCAGCCAGGCCAGGCCGCGACGGCACCGAGCCGGACCAGCACCCGGGCCATGGGTTTCCCCGGGCCGGCCGGATCATGCACATGTCCGGCATGTACGGCCGATGGTTCCCGCCGTTCGGAGACGCGCCCGGAGTTCTTGGGAGCGGGGAAAATCTGTCGGACCACGTCGGTACCATCACCATGCATTCAGTGGATCCAGCACGGGTGGCACAAACCTTGCGATACGTATACGGAGGTCCTAATCTAGGGCGCGGTCAAGAGGATGGCGTCAAGACCTGGCTCGTCGTCCGGCAACCTTCGCGCAAGGTGCCCCAGGGAACGACCTGATCGTCTTCGGCGGCAGCCGGCGGCGATAACGCGGATCTCCCGAGCCGACATGGGCACGGGGGTCCACCGAGGCCCCCGGAGGTATACGTGTCGATGCGTCCGAATCGCGGCCGTGCAGAGCTGTTGGCGCTCCTCGGCGCTCAGCCCGAAGCCACGGCGGCGGCCGCCTCCCGCTCGTACCTCGACCGCCGCCACGACCTGCTGGCTCACGACCCGGACTGGCGACGGCCGGAGGTCGCGCGCCTGGACGACGCCTTCGGCCGGCTGCGCGCCGCGGCGGACGCGGAGCGGCGGCTCGCCGGCTACCGGCCGAGCCCGGTCCGCATCGGCGTCGGCGGCGCGACCGTGGTGGTGGCCCCGGCCGCACGCGGCACCACCGACGGGGACTTCCCGTTCTCCGATGTCGAGCGGGTCCACGTCCTCACCGCGTTCAACCCGCGCTCCCGGCCGCTGCGCCCGCACGAGAACGCCAGCCGTCAGCGCGCGCTCGCCGGCAGGGTCGCCGCGACCGGGCTGCCCTCGTGGCCGGCGGTCCGCGGCGAGAAGCACGCCGAGCTCGGCATCGCCGTCGCCGGCCTCACCAGGGCCCGGGCGCAGGAACTCGGCGCCGAGTTCGAGCAGGACGCGATCTTCGAATGGACGCCGGCGGCCTGGTCGCTCGTCCCCTGCGACGAGCTGGTCACGCCGCGAGAGCTCGGCTGGCGCGTCTCCCGCGTCGCGACACCGCTGCCGGACCCGCTGGCCTCCCGGCCGGCGGCCGGCGCCGCGACGACTGGGGCGGACGCGGCACTGGAGACCATCCTCGCCGCCGAGGCTGAGGCCGCCGAGGCCGCGGCGATCGCCAGGGCCAGGGACCAGGCCGGCGACGCGCCGTCGACGGTGACCGAACCGACCGTGCCGGGCCAGCCAACCGCGCCCTCGGCGGGCTCGGCGGCGCCGTCGGGCGCCGGCTCCCAGCCGAACGTGGGATCCCCCTCGGACGCGGCACCCACCTCGCCGGTGGACGAGCCCACCTCGCCGAGGCCCGCGAACGCGGCGAAGGGAGACGCCTCGACCACCCCGCGGGAGCACGGGGGTGGCAATGAGTGAGCCGGTGGCGTTCAACACCGGGCTCCCCCTCGCCGCGCGGCTGCGCGAGCACGTCCTGAACCAGCTGGACGCCGAGCACGAATGGATCGGCCAGGGCCCGGACGGAACGGGACTGGTCTGGCGCCACAGCGAGCTCGGCACCCTGCTCGAGCTGCTCCCCGTGCCTGGGGGCGCCTCGTCGGTCGCCGTGCTGCGGGTCACGACGCCGGTCGCGACCGTCGACGATCTCGCGCGGGCGGTCGCGCTGTGCGGGCGACGCAACAACGAGAGCATGCTCAACCGCTGGCTGGTCGGCCCCTGGCCCGCCATCCCCTACCGGGACGAGCCGGACGACGACCTGGACGACGACGAGGACGACGGCCAGGGCGGCATCCCGCTCCAGGCCGTGTTCGGCCGTGACGAACCGGCCGAGCAGGAGCCGCCGCCCGACCCGAGCCCGGTGCAGCCGGCGCAGTCGATGCAGTCGGCGTGGCCGGTAGGCACGGCCGGCTCGGACGAGGCCTCGGAGGCGGCCGACGATCAGCCCCCCGCGCTCGGGGAGGCCGAGGTCCCCGGCGACGAGCCGCCCGCCGCCGCCGGCGAGCTTGACCTCGGCGCCGACGAGGGCAGCAAGGCCAACGTGCTCTACCTGTCCTGCTCGTTCGTCGTCGGACGGCGCGAACAGCCCGACGAGGATGAGGAAGAAGGCGACGACACCGACTCGGACGACGTCCTCGGCGAGGAGGGCGGGTCCGCGCTCGCCGAGCTCGCCGTCGCCGCGGTCAGCGACCAGATCGCGACCGCGGTCGGTGCCCTCGACGCCGGGCTGCACGACGAGGTCGCGGGAGTCCCGTTCGTGTATCGCGACGCGGAAGGCCAGGCCCGCCCGGGCCGGCACCCGATCGCCCAGTACCACGACGTGCCGCCCGCCGACGCCGAAGCCGACGCCGACAGCACCGCGCTGTGGCGCGGGCTGCTGACCGCCTTCGACGAGCTGCGCTACGACCAGGAGATGGACGGCGGCCCGGTCTGGGGCTCGGGTGACGGGCGCGGCTTCCGCTGCGAGGTGCCGTTCGGCTGGGGGCCGTTCCAGGCCCCGGACGACCGTCCCGTGGAGGTCGTGACCACGCGGGAGACGGCGGGCTCGCTGACGAGCGTCGTGCGGGCCAGCCGGCAGGATCCGCATCCCCTGGCCGGCGAGGGCCTCGTCATCAGCATGCGGACACCGGTGCACCTGCGCCCTGGCGACGACCTCACGGGGCTGCTGGCCGCGCTCAACCGCCAGGACGTGGTCGACCCGGGCGGTGCGCACGGCATCGGCGCCTGGGCCATGCAGGGTGACCAGCCCACCTGGCAGCTCTTCCTGCCGAACGCGCTCGCGGCCGCCGACCAGCTGACCGCCCAGGGGCTGCTGCGCGAGATCCTGCTGGCCGCCGCCGGCGCCTCGCTGCTCGCCCGCCGGCTGCTTCTCCCGGACGAGGAGCTCGTCCGGTTCGACCGTCGCCCGGTCGGCCCGGCCTCCCGGCAGCCGGCCGGGCTCGCGTTCGCGGCGAGCATCGTCGGCGGCGACGAGCCGGCGCTCGTGCTGGACACGCTCTACTCCGGGCTGGTCGGCCCGGACATCGAATGGTCGGTGCTGGACGACGCCGGTTTCGACTGGTGGCCGCACCGCGGGCGCCAACGCGTCCGGGTGACGCCGCGGCCCGTGCCCGACGGCCGGCGCGCCGGCTCGCTGCGCATCTCGACCGAGGTGGCCAGCGGCGTGCGGGCGACCCCCGACCTGCTGCGGCTGCTCGCCCGCCGCAACGCCGAGGACGGCCGCTCGGCGCTGGTACTCGACCCGGCGACCGGCATCGTCGAGGCCGTCGCCAGGATCCACGTCGGGCCGATGGCCTGGACGCCCGACCGGATCTGGGCGCGGCTCGTGGCGATCGACCAACTGGTCCGCGCCGCCGAGGCGGCCGTCGAGCTCACCCGGCTCGGCGGCCCGGGGCACGGCACCGTCGCGGCCGCCTCGGCGCACCCGACGAGTGGTCCCCGCCCCAGCCGCGACGTGCTGTTCGACGTGCTGCCCGACATCCGGGACCGGGCCCGCGAGACCATCCCGGCCGCCCAGGTACGCCCGCTGGTGCTTCCGGTCGCGCTGACGGGGCTGATGGCTCCGCCGCACCGCGTCATCAGCCACCAGCCCGGCCGCGCGCTCACCGTCGAGTGGTGGACCCGCACGTTCGACCCGTCCGGCCCCGCGGCGCGCGGCCGCGGCGAGCTGCTCGTGACCGAGCACCCCGAGCTCGGGCCCGGGGTGCGGGCGCGGACCTACCTCGACTATCTGCCCGGCGACGTCGACGACCGGGCCGCCTGGTGCAACGACCGCAACCGGTCCCTGCTCACCGAGGCGGCGGTCGACGATCTCACCGTGGTCGGTGGCTGGGGCCTGGACGCGGCCGACACCCCGTGCCTGACCACCTGGTTCTTCCCGGAGACGCTGCTCGGCGAGCATCCCGACGAGCTGGCCGCGGCGCTGGGGAAGCTGCTGCGTCTCCAGCAGTGGATCGTCTTCGTCGGCCTCGCCGACTCGCCCGTGGCGCCGTTGACGGACGGGCGATCCGCGGTCGAGCTGGCCGCCGGGCTGCCGTCGCTGTTCGGCGCGTTTCGCGCCGTGCTCGACTACCCGTCCGGGCTCACGCTCACGGCCCGCGTCGCCGACCGCGCCGCCGATCCGTCCACGCGAGGGGCGCTGTCCTCGGAAGGCGCTCCGTCCTCGGAGGGCGCTCCGTTCTCTGAAGGCGCTCCGTCTTCGGAAGGCGATCTGTCGGCCGAAGGCGCTCTGCCTACCGAAGGGGCTCTGCCGGCCGAGGGGGCTCTGTCCTCAGGCGGCATCTCCGTCTCCGCCTCCGCCGAAGCGGGCGAGGAGGCGGGGGAGGTGGTCATCGTCGAGCTGGCGCGGCCGTACACGCCACCGGTGCACGAGGAGCTGATGAGCTGGCCGCGGCTCGCGCAGCCGACCAGCGCGCCGGACCGGCCTCGGATGCTCACCCGGATCGACGCCGGGCTCGATGACCTGCGCGGGTCGCTGGCGCTGCTGCTCACCGCGCTGACGTCCGGCAGCCGGACCTGGCTGCCCGACCTGACCGTCGCCTTCGAGCTGAGCCCGTCGGGCGCCCCGCCGCTGACGGTGCCCGGCCATCTGGGGAACGCGTTCGGGGACGGTCACGTCCGCGACGCCCTCGACCGGCTGCTGTTCGACGGCCTGATCGCGGACGACGGGGAGGGCGCCGGTTTTCTCGTGCTCGCCGAACCGAACGTGCTGACGGAGCCCAGCGCCCCCGGGGCGCGGCAGCTTTCCGGACCGGGCGGTGACGCCGACCCCTCGACCTGGTCGATCCAGGAGGGCGGGTCGGGCACAGGTCCCGACGCGAGCCTCGGGTTCGGCTCCGAGACGGAGACCGAGACCGACGTCGGGCTGGCGCTCGCCGGGGAGCTGGGGCTTGGACGGCGGGCGCGCGGCGCCGTCGCCCGCCTCGCCCCGCCCTACCCCAGCGACCACCCGTTCTACGGCTCGGGCGTGATGGTTCTCGACGTCCACCTCGACCCCGGCGTCACGTCGACCGCTGGCCTGGCCCGGCTGGCCCAGTCCGGCCGTCCCGGTGGCCTCGGCGACCCGGACGCCGCCGAGCGGCAGGCGGGCGACGCCGAGCTCACCGCGGTGGGTGGCCTCCCCCCGATGGCGACCTGCGGCGCCTGGATCGCGCACGAGAAGACGGGAACGCTCACCTACCGGATCTGCCTTCCGCCCGCCTGCCTGCTGTGGCCGTCGCCGGAGTCGGTCGGCTCGGTCGTCGGCGCCGCCTGGCGCATCGCCATCACTCAGGCCCACGCCGCCGCCCGCCTACTCACCACCCCGCTGGCTCGGCCGGCCCGATAGCTCGGGCCGGCCGATCTCAGGCCCGCACGAGGTGCCGGGCTATGTCCTCGACCCGCCGCTCGATGCGGCGCAGGGTCAGCAGGATCTGTTCGGGAAGGTCGGCCGGGGCGGTGCCGGCCGGCTGCCGGGTCACCACGACCCGGGGAGTCGTGCGTTCGCCGACCGATGGTTCCGCCGCGGCGGGGCCGGTTTCGGGAACGCTCGAGGGAGGCTCGCCCGCCGGGCGATCCGCGTACGTCTCATCGGCCGGCCCGGCGGTCGGGGCCGCCGGGCCGGGTGGCGCCGACGGATCACCGGGGTGGGTCCCCTCGCTGGTGGCCGGTCCCGGGTACTGATCGCCGAGCAGTATGCGGACAAGGTGATCGTCGGGCCACCCGAGCGCCCGCGAGACCGCGGACAACGTCGAGTTCTGTACGCGCCGGCCGCTGTTGCCGCGCTGGAGCACCCGCAGCGTCGCGACCGACACTCCGGCCGCGAGTGCCAGTTCCTGCTGGCTGACCCGCCGGGTCGACATTCGCGCCCCCAGCGCGGTGGCGACGGAGCGCCAGTCCTCGTGGACCGCGCGAAGGTGACGTTCCCCGCTCTTTGTCATACAGCAAACAATACCGCCCGGACCGCCCGAACCGATCAATCGGGAACACGCGGGACCACGGTGTTACCACCGAGACGCCCTGGTCGGAAACCCCAGGCCTCGCGGTGGACCGGGGTCGGCGCGCCGTCGACGCGTGGATAGCTATGCCTTCATTGTCGTGACGGCCGGTCTCCCGACATGAGGGGAGAAACGTACGAAAGAGGCGGGTCGTCGTTAATGACGACGAACAATGTCGGCGTGCTCGTCCACCACGCGGCCAGGCGGGGTCTCCTCGGGCTTCGGGCAGGTCACGCGATCCGGCTCGTGGCCGCCCGCTCGCGAGACCCGTCGGCGGTCGCGGTCGCGGTCGCGGCCGCGGCTCCGGCGTAGAGGCGGTTGGACCGACGCTGGTAGGCAGGCGCCCAGATGAGCTTGAACAGCAGCCGTGGCACGAACGGAACCGTGGCCAGCACGGCGGCACGCGTCGGGGCGTCGGCCACGCTCGCGAGCCACCCGTAGATGACCGGGATGTCGCGACGGTTGAAGCTCCCCTGGACGTCCTTGTCGATCTCCTCGAACTCGGCCAGCGTGAGGTGCTCGAGGATGAGCGGGAAGGCGACCGCCTCCTCCTCGTCGAGATGCGCGTTGATCAGCACCTGGAGCTCGGCGAGCGCGCCCGCGCGCTCGGCGAGCGGGATGGTGGTGTCGCCGGCGATGGTGACCAGCGGGTCGATCTCGGCGTGCTGGGCCTCCAGCCGGTCGAGCCCGGCGACGGCGCCCGGCTCCCGAGTGCGCAGTACCGGCCAGAAGTGCCTGTCCTCGGCCGTGTGGTGGTGGTGCAGCGTCCGCAGCGTCAGGGCGATCTGGTCCTCGATGAGCGCGGCATGCTCGGCGTCGCGCGGCCGCGGGGCGACGGCGGCGAGCCTGCCGTACTCGACCCGCATCGCGTCATGCAGCAGGCGGATGGACTGCAGGTGGTCGGACGTGGACATGGGGGCGCTCCTCCTGTGGTTCGACTCCGTCACCCGAGGTGTCGGCCCGCGGGAGGCGGGTCGGTTCGGGAGCGGACGGAGCATCACCTGGGCGCGGCACCGCCGCGGCCGGCCTGTCGCCCGCCGGACGACGCTCAGGCGCCCATTGACGTGCTAGCACCACCTGCCCTGGTAGCTGGCTCCTCGAACGCGGGACCAGCGAGTATCACGCGGCGACGACCACGACCGATACCGTCCGTCACGCTCCCCCACGGCGCCGTGGCTACGGGAGGCCGCGCGCGTTCCACCGGGGCAGGAGACGACGCCGGGGCGCGCCCGCGTCCACGGCGTCCGTGGGTTCGGCGGACTCGAGGGATTCGGCGGACTCGAGGGGTAGTCCAGGGCGGTCCTCGGCGGTCGAGCGTCTCGCGGCGGTCGGGGGTGGCACGCGGCCCGGCCGAGCTGGGCCAGGCGGGCTGGCGACGGCGGCGGGCCCGGGCGGTCGCAGGGCGATCTGGCCGTCCTGGAGCAGCAGCCCGAGATCAGACATGACGGCGTACAGGCCTCGGCCGAGCAGGAAGGCGATGTCCCGGCACGTCCGGCGGCCGTTGACACGGGTGAGGATCTCCGCCCGGCCCTCGTCGATCGGCGGGTCCGAGGCCGTGGGGTGCGGCCGTACCCACGGGTCCAGACCCAGCTCGCGCCAGCCGGCCGCGACGTCCAGCCGGCGGCGCGTCTCGCGCACCACTCGGCCGACGTCCATCCCGGGCACGATGGGCACGAGTGGCGGCATGCTGGGCCCGGCCGGATCCGGCAGACAGGTGTGGACCTCGGCGAGCGCGAGCGCGAACACGGCGTCCATGGCGGCGGTCTGCGTCAGCACCTGCACGGAGGCGCTTCCCAGCAGGCCACGCTCCACCAGCGCGGCGCGCAGGCGCCCCTCTGGTGCGGCCTGGGCGAAGGTCTCCGTCCAGTCCTCGCCGGAGATCCGACCCGAGCGGAGCAGCAGCGGTTCCAGGCCGGGCGCGGCGGCGGTTTCGGCCGCGATGACCAGACCCGAATCAAGAACGATCGTGCCGCCGACCCGGATGCCCTCGGCCCGAAGCGTTCCCGTGAACTCTTCGTCGCCGAGGCGAGACAAAGTGGTGAGGAACAGCCGACTATCCGTCACGAAGTAGCCCCGTCATGTCACCTGCCCAAACGTGTCGGTCGACAACAAGGTTGACGAAGCAAAGGATATGGTCACCAGTAACCAAGTGCTATCGACTGACCCAACGAGCACACAAGCGCCGGAAAATTGCCTCAGAGCAGCCCCTATTTAACCACAACCACGGGCTTGCGCTGGGACGGAAGGTAGCGAAATGGACATCGAGACCGCCCTCAAGGAAGCGATGGCGATCGACGGGGCACTCGGAGCGGCCCTGGTCGACTACGAGAGCGGGATGATGCTCGGCGCGGCGGGCGGCGGGCGCACGCTGAACCTCGAGATCGCCGCTGCGGGCAACACCGACGTGGTCCGCGCCAAGGCCAGGACCCTGGAGGCCCTGGGTATACGCGAGGCGATCGAGGACATCCTGATCACCCTAGACCGGCAGTACCACCTCATCCGCCTCCTCAGCCGCGGGGAGAACCGGTTGTTCCTCTACCTGGCGCTGGACCGCTCCCGCTCGAACCTCGCGCTCGCCCGCCACAACCTCCGGTCGATCGAACGTGAGCTGAGCGTCTGACGGCCGTCAGGTAAGGGCCCGCCGGCCCGCGAGGCCGCGGCACCACTTCCCGTCGCTTGACCGGAAGTTTCCACCAGCCGTCGGTGATTCGGTTCACCTGTCTGCCCGAATATCGCGGCCAGCGCGGCGCGAGAGGGGCACGGCGAGCCGCGCCAAAACACCCTCGGCGTCGGCCTAGCCTTTGGCGAGCGATTACCTGGCGCTCGCCGGGCGGCCCTACTAGGAATGCGATGAGTACGTCGAATGAATACCGAGACCATTCTGGCGGAGCTCACGACGCTACGTGAGCACGTCACCGGGGTGACGAACAGCGCGGTCGCGTCGGTAGACGGCCTGCTGATCGCCCACGACGCGAGCGACGTGCGTCCGGAGGTACTGGCCGCCATGGCCGCCGTCGCCCTCGGCCTGGGCAAGAGCACCGGCGCGGAGGTCGGCATGGGCGAGCTGCGCGAGGTGATCACCCGCTGCGAGGGTGGCCACATCGTGGTCTATGCCGTCCGCGAGACCAACCTGCTCGTGGTCCTGGGCGACGAGGGGCTGGACATGAACCGGCTGCACCTGCACTCACGGCCCGCCGTCAACCGGCTCGGCGAGCTGCTGGCCGCGTGAGACCGCTCAGAAGTGGCGCAGCAGCTCGCCGAACGTCCGGAGCTGGAGCACGCCCGGGTCGGCGGAGTCGAGTTCCGCGTGTTCCAGCGCCCAGGTGTTCGTGTTCGGGATGAAGACGGCTCCCCACCCGGCGGCGCGGGCCGGCAGGATGTCCGACTTCGGCGAGTTCCCGATCATCCACGTCGCCGCGGGGTCCAGGGCCAGCTCGCGCGCCAGCAGCTCGTAGGCCTCGAGGTTCTTCTCGGCCACGATGTAGGTGCCGACCCCGAAACACGACGCGAGGCCCGAGGCGTCGATCTTGGCCTGCTGTTCCTCCGGCGAGCCCTTGGTGAGCAGCGCGAGCTCGTGTCGATCGCCAAGCTCACGTAGCGTCTGGGCGACCTCGGGCATCAGCTCGACGCGATGGTCCAGGAGCGCGGCCGCCAGCTCGGCGATCTCGAGGCGTTCCCTGGAGTCCACCGGGCGCTCCCGCAGGCGCTCGAACAGGTCATGCAGGCTGCGCAGGAAGACCTTGCTCCCGTAGCCGTGCGCCGCCGCGTTCGCCCGCTCGACGTCGTTGAGCATCGCGCGCAGCGCGGCCCGCTCCAGCGTCGGATGGGCCAGCCAGTCCAGATAGTCGTCGATCACCCGCTCGAAGTGCAGGTTGTTCTCCCACAGCGTGTCATCCGCGTCGAAAACCAGTGTGAACCGCGCGCCAGCCGTCGTCGTCCCTGATTCCACGTCCCGATCTGAACAGACCCGGGCGCCCTCGTCGACCGGATTTCGCCCATTACCGCCCGGCGGCCCCGCCGAGGGCGCCGCCCCGACCTCAGGCCTCGACTCTCAGGCCTCGACGCGCTCGACGCGGCGGTTCGGGACCGCGAGCGCGGCGACCGCGGCCAGGACGCCCGCGGCGGCGCAGATGCCGAACAGCACCCGGTAGCCGGTGAGCGAGGGCAGCGTGCTCGCGCCCAGGCTCACCGTCTCGGCGGCCAGCACGCTGCCACCGATCGCGCTGGCCAGCGAGCTGCCGATCGCCCGGAACAGGGAGTTCAGGCCGTTCGCCGCCGCGATCTCCGACGGGGGCGTGAACGCGTTGATGAGCGAGGGCATGGCGGCGTAGCCGACGCCGGTCCCGATCCCGACGATGGTCGTGCCGACGATGATCTCCCACAGCGCGCCGGTGGCGAGGATCCGCACGATCCACCCGGCCGCGACGATCACGGCGCCGGCGGCCAGCGTCTGCCCGGCCCCCCGCCAGGCGACCATCCGCGCCGAGACCGGTGCGAGCAGCAGCATGCCGATGCCGCTCGGCAGCACGCACAGGCCGCCGACGAGCATCGACGAGCCGAAGCCGTAGCCACTTTCCGCCGGCGCCTGGACGTAGGACGCGGTGCCGAGCAGGGAGGCGAACAGCGCGAAGCCGAACAGCAGCGAGGCGAGGTTCGTCAGGATCAGCGGCCGACGACGCAGCGAGTTCATGTCGACGAGCGGCTGGCGGATCCGGTGCTCCGCCCAGCCGAGCACCACCAGCAGCACGGCGCCGGCCGCGAGCAGGCCGATCACCCGGGGCGAGCCCCAGCCCCAGTTGGCGGTCTCGGCGAGCGGCAGCATGATCGCCATCAGCCCCGCGGCGAGCAGCAGGGTGCCGACGAGGTCGATGCGGCCGCCGCTGCGCTGCGCCGCCTCCGGCACGAAGCCGAGCACGCCGGCGAAGGTGAGGACGCCGCCGCCGCCGATGAGCCAGAACAGGGCGTGGTAGCCGAGGTGCTGGGCGATCAGGCCGGAGAGCGGCAGGGCGACCGCCGCGCCGACGCCCATCATCGCGCTGATCGTGGCGATTCCCGTCGCCACCCGCTCCCGTGGCAGCAGCACGGCGAGCAGGCTGATCCCGAGCGGGACGGCGGCGACCGAGGCGCCCTGGAAGCAGCGGCCCACGATCAGCAGCGGGATGTTGTCCGTGACGGCGTCGATCAGCGAGCCGACGACCAGCGCGCCCAGCGCGACCAGCAGCAACAGGCGCTTGCCGAACATGTCGGCGAGCCGGCCCATCACCGGCACCGCCACCGCGGCCACCAGGAGGGTCGAGGTCAGCAGCCATTCCACCGTGCTGGCGCTGGTGTGCAGCTCGGTGGGCAGCGTCGAGAGCACGGGGATCAGCATCGACTGCGACAGCGACACCATGAGCGCACCAATGCCGACGACTACCAGGACCAGCGTGGCACGGTCAGCCTGCACGTGGTCACCCACCGCGATCATCGTGGCGGCGGGGCGACCCTGTCGAACCGGTCGGGGCGTCGACTGGACCTCGGTCCGCGGCTGGATCTCGGCCGGCGGCTGGACCTCGGTCTGCGGGGACTGCGTCGACAGCTCGGTCATATGTGGTCCCGGAGTCTGGATGCGGGAAGGAGGAGTTTGTCCGACCCACCAGTCACCGACCGGTAGCACCGGAGATCGCTCCCTTCACGGTAACACAAACGGAAGAGCTTCTTCCGGTTATGTGGCCGGGGTGACATCAGCACGCGACGCCGCGTCAACCCGACGGAGGGAAGAAAGGAGGAGGTGGTCAGCGAGTGAGCCACGCCATCGACGGGCTGATCAACCTGCCACCGTGGCTGGTGCTGACGCTGGCGTTCGCGCTGCCGGCGGCGGAGGCCTCGCTGTTCCTCGGGGTGATCGTCCCCGGCGAGGTCGCCGTGATCGTCGCCGGGGTGCTGGCCCACTCCCACCGCCTGCCGCTGTGGGCGGTCATCGTCGTCGCCACCGCGGGCGCGGTCATCGGCGACAGCGTCGGCTACGAGGTCGGCCGGCGCTACGGCGACCGATTGTTGAAGCGGCTCCCGCACCGGCTGGTCAAGCCCGACCACGTCGACCGGGCCCGCGCCCTGCTGCGCCGGCGCGGCGGCTGGGCGGTGCTGATCGGCAGGTTCACCGCCGCGCTGCGCGCGCTGGTGCCGGGCATGGCCGGCACCAGCCAGCTGCCCTACCGCACGTTCCTGCCGTTCAACGTCGTCGGCGGCCTGGCCTGGGTGACCATGGCGACGCTGATCGGCTACGCGGCCGGCGCGAGCTACCAGGCGGCGGAGCACCAGCTCAGCCTGATCTCCTTCGGCCTGCTCGCCGTGATCGTCCTCGCCCTGCTCTACCGAGCCGCTCGCCGGTCCGAGCGGCTGCGCGGCTGGGCGGACCGCCACCTCGGCTGGGTGCCGCGGCCCGGCCGCGCACTCGCCGTCTCCCTGCTGGTCCTCGTCGCCAGCGGATCGATCTTCGGTGTCCTCGTCGAGGACGTGACGAACAGCCACGGCGCGATCGGCGCGGATCCCCGTCTGCTGCGGGACGTCGTCGACGAGCGCACCGGCTGGCTGACGCCGGTCGCACGCACCGTCACCAACCTGGGCGTCGGGCCCTTCGTCTACGCGGTGGTGGGCGCGCTCGGTATGGCCCTGTGGTGGCGGACCCGGCAGTGGGTGCTGCCCGTCGGCGCGATCGCGGTGCTCTGGGCGGGCCAGGCGGTGCGGGTGGCGATCAACCAGGCGATCGCCCGCCCACGGCCGCCGCGGGCGCTGTGGCTCGTCCAGCCTGGTGGTTACGCCTTCCCGTCCGGCCACACCGCGATGGCGACGATCGGCTACGGCCTGGCGGCCGTCCTCCTGCTGCGGATCCTGTCCCGCGGCCGGGTGGCCGCCGTGGCCGTCGGCGCCCTGGCGACGGTGCTCGCCGTCGCGGTCGGGCTGTCCCGCGTCTACCTGGGCGTCCACTGGCCCAGCGACGTCGCCGGCGGCTGGTCCTTCGGGGTCGCCTGGCTGGCGCTGGCCGCGAGCCTCGTGTGCGTCTACCGGCGATGGTCGCCGAAGCCGCCCGAACCGATCGGCCCAGAACCGGCCGGCTCAGAACCCGCCGACCTCGAACCGGCCGACCCCGACGCGCCCACCACGACAGCGGCGCCCGAGTAGCGAGGTTCGAGTAGCGAGGTCCCAGTGACGCCGGCCGCCGCCGCTCGGGCCGGTTCGCCAGCGGATCGGTATGCTCGGCCGGCCATGCCGGAAGGTCACACCACCCACAGGCTCGCCGCGGTCCACCGGGACATGTTCCGCGGCCGGCCGGTCGCGGCGACGAGCCCGCAGGGGCGGTTCGCCGACGGGGCCGGCCGGGTCGACGGGCGGGTCCTCGACGACGCCGAGGCGCACGGCAAGCACCTGTTGCTGCGGTTCGACGACGACCAGGTCCTGCACGTGCACCTGGGCATCTACGGCAAGTACGCCGTCGGCCCGCCGCCGGCCCCGGTACCGACCGGAGCCGTCCGGCTGCGGCTCGCCTCCACCGCTGGCTACGCCGACCTGCGCGGCCCGAACGCGTGCGAGCTGCTGGAGCCGGGCGGCGTGAAGGCGCTGCACGACCGGCTCGGGCCCGACCCGCTGCGCGCCGACGCCGACCCGGAGACCGCCTGGCGCAGGATCAGCGGCAGCCGCACGTCGATGGCCGTCCTGCTCATGGACCAGACCGTGGTCGCCGGGCCGGGCAACATCTACCGGGCCGAGGTGCTCTTCCGGGCCCGCGTCGACCCGTGGCTGCCCGGCAGGGAACTGGCCCACGACGAGTGGGACGCCATCTGGGCCGACCTGGTCGCGCTCATGGCCGACGGCGTCCGGACCGGCCAGATCGACACGGTGCGCCCCGAGCACACCCCCGAGGCGATGGGCCGGCCGCCCCGCGTCGACGACCACGGCGGCGAGGTCTACGTCTACCGCCGCGTCGGCCAGCCCTGCCTCGTCTGCTCCACCGAGGTCATGACCGCGCGGCTCGCCGCCCGCAACCTCTTCTGGTGCCCCACCTGCCAGCGGCCGCGGGCGCTGAACGCGCCGCTTGCCATCGGACGCTAAGCGTCCTCCCAGCGTGGTGCCGGATACAGGCGTATAGCGGTGGCTGGCGCGGTGCTGGGTCAAGGACGTGACCGGGTTGGCACTGCGCTAGAGGCGCCGTCGCTTCTGTGGCTGATCTGTGCGTGTTGGTCACCAGGCCGTTTGATTGCCAGGCCGGCGTGGTCACGGCCTTGTGGGCGGCCCTGGCACGGTCTGGATGGGATGGCGTGGTTGGGTTGTCCGGATACCTCGCGACAGCGTCGTCGCCCCGGTTGACAGGCGCGGGCCGGCCCTGGCCGGCTCAGATCGCGGTGGGAGCCACGGTGACCCTCACGGTGTTGTTCATGCCCGAGTCGGCGTACGGGCCGACCAACCAGTGCGTCGGGCTGGGAAAGGTGCTGCTGGAGCGCGGGCACACGGTCGTGTTCGCCGCCGAGCGGTCCTGGGAGGGCCGGCTCGCGCCGTTCGGGTTCGTCGAGGCGCTCGTCGACCTCGCGCCGCCGGACCCGGACGCGACGGACGCCGCGGCCGGGCAGTTCTGGATCGACTTCATCAACGAGACCGCGCCCGAGTTCCGCCGGCCGACGATCGAGCAGCTGGCCACCTTCATCCAGCCCACCTACCAGGCGCTCATCGACGGGGCCAGGTACTGCAAGGCACAGCTGGCGGCGATCATCGCCGAGCACCGGCCGGACGTGCTGGTCGAGGACAACGTCGTCGCCTTCCCGGCGTTGACCACCGCGGCCGGCGCGTTCGTCCGCGTCGTCTCCTGCAACCCGCTCGAGGTCCGCGGCCCGGGCGTGGCGCCGCTCTTCTCGGGATATCCCGAGAACGACCGGTCGGGGTGGGCGGAGTACCTCGCCGAGTTCGACCGGACGCACCGGGAAATGCGGGCCGACTTCGACGCGTGGGTGCGGGCCCAGGGCGCTGCCCCGCTGCCCCCCGGCGACTTCATCCACACCTCGGCGCACGCGAACCTGTACGTGTACCCGGAGGAGCTCGACTACACGGATGCCCGGCCGCTCGACGAGACCTGGCACCGGCTGGACTCCAGCGTCCGGGAGACCGACGACCAGTACGAGCTGCCGGCCGGGTTCGCCGCCCGCGACGCCGACGCGGCGCTCGTCTACCTCTCGCTGGGCTCGCTCGGCAGCGCCGACACCGGCCTGATGCAGCGGCTCATCGACGTGCTGGGCACGACCCGGCACAAGGTGATCGTCAGCCTGGGACCGCGGGCCGAGGAGCTTACGCTCGCGCCGAACATGGTGGGCGCGGCGATGCTGCCCCAGACGAAGATCATCCCCCAGGTCGACCTGGTCATCACGCACGGCGGCAACAACACGACGACCGAGTGCATGCACTTCGGCAAGCCGATGATCCTGCTGCCGCTGTTCTGGGACCAGTACGACAACGCCCAGCGCGTCCACGAGCGGGGCTACGGCCTCCGCCTGTCGACCTACGGATTCGCCGACGGCGAGCTGCTGGCCGCGGTCGAGAAGCTGTTCGCCGACACCGAGCTGCGCGCGCGGGCGGCCGCGGCCGGCGAGGCGATCCGGGGGCGGGACGGCCTGCGCAAGGGCGCCGACCTCATCGAGCGGGTCGGGCTCGCCCACGCCCGTGCCTGATCTCCCAGTCCTCGTCGAGGAGGTGGACGGGGTCTGGCGGTCGAGGCCAGCCGGCCCCGGCGCGGGAGTCGCGCTGCTGGAGCTGTTGGCCGCGCCCGCCGATCCGCCGGACGGATTCCGGCTGACCCGGGGCGTGCGCGGACCCGTCGCGGCGGGTGAGCGGCGGATCGCGGTCGACCAGACCAACGAGTCCTGGGTGGTCGGCGAGGCCGCGGTGGTCAAGTGGACGACCGAACCGCTGGTCGGCCCCCATCCCGACCGGCTGCGCCGGCTCGCCGCCGCCGGCTTCGACCGGATGCCGGCACTGTGGGGCCTCCTCGAGTGGCGCACGCCCGAGGGCCACTGGGTGCCGGTCGCGACCGCCGTCGACGTCGTGCCCGGCGCGCAGGACGGCTGGACCTGGTGCGTCGAGGAGGCCCGCGCCGCCCTCGGCGTCACCGACCAACCGACCCGCCCGTTCGCGGCCGAGCTCGGCGGCCTCACGGCGGCGATGCATCTGGTGCTGGCCGACTCCCCCGCCGAACGCGCCTCGGCGACGGCGGCGGCCGACACGCTTGCCGACGCCCTGCGACTGCTGGCCCGCGTGAGCTCGCCGCTGCTGGACACCCACCGCGCGGCGATGGCCGAGGCACTGGCCCCGCTCGGCGACGCGGCCGGGACGCCGCTCGTCGCCGTCCACGGCGACTTCCACGTCGGCCAGCTGCTGCGCGGGCCGGCGGGTGCAGGGCTGTTCGTCATCGACTTCGACGGCAACCCCACCCTGACCCCGTCGCAACGGACCGCCCGGCAGCCGGCCGCGCTCGACGTCGCGGGCATGCTGATGTCGCTGGAGAACGTCGGGCACGTGGTCCGCCGCTACGCTCCCGAGGTGCGCGACGACGCCGCGGCCGCGTGGACCGCCACCGTCCAGGCCGAGTTCCTCGACGCGTACCGCGCCGGGCTCGGGGCGGCCGGCCGCGGCGAGCTGCTCGACGAGTCGCTGCTGGCGGCCTACGGCGCCCAGCAGCTGTGCCGCGAGCTCGCGTACGCCGAGTCCCACCTGCCGCACTGGCGGTACGTGCCCGAGGGCGCGCTGCGGCGCCGCTTCGGCCGGGGCGAGGCGGCGTGAACGCCGACCTCTTCCTCGCCGATCTCGAGGACAAGCCAGCCCGGCTGCGCGCGCTCGCCGCTGCGGTCACCGGTTCCTGGGCCGCGACAGATACGGACCGGCCGATCCTGCTGTTCGGGATGGGCTCCTCGCACTACGCGAACGGGGTCGCGGCCGCGCGGCTGCGGGCCGGGGGCCGCCCGGCGGTCGCCGAGCTGGCGAGCACCGACCTGCTCCCGCGGGTTCCGCCGGGCGCGCTGGTGGTGGCCGTCTCGGCGTCGGGCGGCTCGGCGGAGACGCTCGACGCGGTCCGGACCAGCCGGGCTCAGTTCGCCCGATCCCAGGGCGCCCGCACTCAGGAAACGCCGGCGACCTTCGTGGCGCTGACCAACCGGGCCGACGGCGAGCTCGCGTCGCTGTGCGACGTCACGGTGCCGATGCTCGCGGGCGACGAGCGCGGCGGCGTCGCCTGCCGCTCCTTCCAGCACACCCTGGCCGTCCTGCTGAGCCTGCCCGGTGCCGGGCTCGACCCGGCGACCGTCACCCGCGCGGCCGAGGCCACCGAGGACCTGCTCGCCCGCCGCGACGCCTGGCTGCCCCGGGTGAGCGAGCTGCTGCTCGGTCCGGACGGCACGCACGTCGTGGCGCCGGCGCGCCGGCTCTCGTCCGCGCAGCAGTCGGCGCTCATGCTGCGCGAGGGGCCGCGCCTGCCCGCGGTCGGCTGCGAGACCGGCGACTGGAGCCACGTCGACGTCTACCTCACGAAGACCACCGACTACCGCCTGCTGCTGCTCGCCGGATCCCGCTGGGAGCCGGAGCTGCTGCGCTGGACGGCCGAACGCGCCAGCACCGTGGTGGCCGTCGGCGCCGACACCGCCGGTGCCGCGTACACCCTGCGTTACCGCCACGACGACATCGACGACGTCCGCCTGCTCACCGAGACCCTCGTCGCCGAGCTCGTCGCCGCCGAGGCCTGGCGTCGGCGGCTCTGAGACCAAGCCACCCCTGAGACCGGGCCGGCCCGAGACCGCCGACGCGAGCAGTCGCGCCAGCTCCGTCTCCGCCACGACGGCGACGCTACCGACGTGCCGGCGACGCTACGGACGTGCCGGCCGACCACGCGTCAGACCGGTGCGCCGCTCGCCCCGCCGTGACCGGAGTGGCCCGCCTTCTGGATGGTGTCCTTCACCCGGTCGACGACCGAGGCGAACGGGCCGACGGTCCACTGCCGCAGCGTCGAACCGGCGGTGCCAGGGTGCGGGTGGGTCGGGGCGAAGCGCTCCACGGCGCGCAGGGTGTTGCCCATCGCGTGCAGCTTCGCGGCGTCGCATCCCGCGCGCACGGCCGGGAACTCCTCGACCTCCTCGCGCTCGGCGTGCTCGCTGACGGCACGTTCGAGCCTGCCCAGACGCTCGTCGAACCCCTTGGAGAAGATGTCCGTCTTCTCCAGGTCGCGCAGGATGCGCGTGGCCTCGACCTCCTCCTTGTCGCGGGCGTCCGCGACCGGCTCGCCGAGGACCCGCCTGCTGATGGGACGAAACACCAGCTCCTCGGCCGTCTCATGTACCGCGAGCAGCGCCCGCAGTTCGTCGAAGGCCTGGCGCCGGTGCTCGTCGCGCGCGTTCCGCACGTCGACGAACAGGTCCCGGATCCTGGCGTGCTGTTCGAGGAGCGTGCGCACCACGTCGCCCTCCGGGAGCCGGGCGGCTTCCTGACGCTCGCGCTCCGCGGCCGCAGCAGCCATGTTCGTCACCTCCGTCGGGTCGACGGGCCCGCTGGCAGCGGGCCGCACCTGTCCCCCGCTGGCCTGCCCCGCCTCCCCGCCGGCAATCGGACGAGCCGGGACCGTTCGGCCCGACCGGTGACTGACGGGTGTTGTGTCCTCGACGACGGGTACGCGGCGCCCGTGACAGAGTTGGGCTACTTCCTGTCGAGCGAGGAGTTGAGCGCGCCCCGGACCGTGCAGGTGGGGCAGGCCGCCGAGCAGGCGGGCTTCGACCGGGTGTGGGTCTCGGACCACTACCACCCGTGGCAGTCGAGCCAGGGTGAGAGCCCGTTCGTCTGGACGGTGCTCGGCGCGCTCGCCGCCACGACGAACCTGCGCCTGACGACCGCCGTGACCTGCCCGACGTTCCGGATCCACCCGGCGATCCTGGCTCAGGCGACAGCCACCGTCGCCTCGCTCGCCCCCGGCCGGTTCACCTTCGGCGTCGGGTCGGGCGAGGCCCTCAACGAACACATCCTGGGCGAGGCCTGGCCGCCGGTCAGCGTCCGCCACGAGCGTCTCCAGGAGGCGCTGGAGCTCATCCGCCAACTGTGGACCGGCCAGACCGTGACCCATCAGGGCCGGCACTTCACCGTCCACGACGCGAAGGTCTGGAGCCGGCCGGACGAGCCACCGCCGATCTACATCAGCGGGTTCGGGCCGAAGGCCACCCGGCTGGCCGCCCAGGTGGGCGACGGTTGGATCACCACCCGGCCGGACACGGATGGACTGAAGACCTACCGCCGCGACGGTGGGACGGGCGGCACCCAGGCCGGGCTGAAGATCTGCTGGGCGCCGACGGAGGAGAAGGCCGCCGACACCGCCCACCGGCTGTGGGGTCACGAGGGCAGCGGCGGCCAGCTCTCGCAGGACGTGCCGACGTGGAAGGGATACGAGGCGCTCGGCTCACGCACGAGCCCCGAGGAGACCGCGCAGGCCGTCGCCTGCGGACCGGACCCCAAGCGCGCGGCGGAGGTGATCGCCCGTACATCGAGGCCGGGTTCGACGAGGTCTACATCTCGCAGATAGGGCCCGACCAGGAGGGCGGGATCCGCTTCCTGGCCGAGGAGGTCATGCCGCTGCTCCGCTGAGGACACCCGCCCCGTCCTCCAAGGACGCCTGCCCTCCTCCCTCCGCTCCTCCCTCCTCGTGCTGGATGCCGGTCAGTGGATGCCGGCGTTCTCGAGCAGGAGCGCCGCGGTCGTGACCGCGAGGTCGCCGATGGGCTGTGCCCGGACCACGGCGCGGGCGCTGGCACCGTCGTAGATCATGGTGAGCCGCTCGGCCAGGAGCACCGGATCAGGAGCGCCCGCGCGACGCGCCTCGGCCGCGAAGAAGTCCGTGAGCGCCTGCTTGTGCCGGCGGGCGACGGTGGCGGCCGGGTGCTCGGGGTTCTTGACCTCGACCGCGGTACCGACGAGCGGGCAGCCGCGGAAGTCGGGATCGGCGCTGGCGGCCTCGAGCCACGCGAAGACTCCCAGGATCCGTTCCCGCGGTGGGTGGGCGTCATCGGCGACCGGGAACATCTGCGCTCGCAGCGTCCGCGCCCACCGGTCGAGACTCGCGGCGATCATCGCGTCCTTGCTGTCGAAGAGCTGGTACATCGACCGCTTGGAGACGCCGGCCGCCCGGCACAGCACCTCGACGCCCACCCCCACGCCCTCCCGGTAGAACAGCTCCGCCGCCGCGTCCAGTAGCCGCTCCCGGGTCGCTGGCACCAGTGACGCCGGTCGCGACGGTTGCGACGGTTGCGCCAGGGGGGCCGGTTGCGACGCGGCCGTCGCGGGTGGCGCGGGTGGCGCGGGTGGCGCGGCCCCCACGGCGGGCGGACGAGGCTCGGAGGACGTGGTGCTGCTCACCACCCCAGGGTAGAACGTCGGGCTTGCCGATGGAAACCGATCGGTTTACGGTGACCGAGGAGTCGGAAACCGATCGGTTTCCATCGAGGCGAGGGAGCGGGCCATGACCGCTATCGAGGGTGCCGTCGTGCTGGTCACCGGGGGCAGCCGCGGGCTCGGGCGGGCGTTCGTCGACGCCGCCTATGCCCGCGGCGCGAAGAAGATCTACGCCACCGCCCGAAACCCCCGCGATGTCACCCACCCCGGTGCCGTCCCGCTGGCACTCGAGGTCACCGACCCGGCGGCGGTGGCGGCCGTCGCCGAGGCCGCGGGCGACGTGACGATCCTGATCAACAACGCGGCCGGCTACGTGGCCGCGCCCTTCTTCGACGGTGACGTCGACGCCATCCGGCGGGAGTTCGAGACCAACTTCTACGGGCCGCTGCGGATGACCCAGGCGTTCGCGCCCGCCATCGAGGCGAACGGGGGCGGCCACATCCTCAACGTCGCCTCGGTCCTGTCCTGGTTCGCGCTCGGCGGCTCGTACGCGGCGTCCAAGGCGGCGCTGTGGTCGCTGACGAACTCGCTGCGCCTCGAGCTGCACCCGCGCGGTGTCGGCGTGACCAGCCTGCACGTCGGATACATCGACACCGACATGGCGGCCGCCGTCACCGCCTCGAAGGCCGACCCGCGCGAGGTCGCCGACCTGGCCCTCGACGGCGTCGAGGCGGGCGCGTTCGAGGTCCTCGCGGACGACACCACCCGCCAGGTCAAGGCCGCCCTCGCCGGCGACCTGGCCGCCCTCTACCCAGAGCTGGCCGCCTAGACATCCCCACCCGGAGTCCATGGCTTTCGGTAGTAGGCCGATCTCCAAGAGCGAGAGTGCCAGCTCCGGATGGTCGTATATCGACCGTAACCGGAAGATAAGGTGGGAAAAGTGGTGGTCGACCGGCCGCGCGCTGAGCCTTGGCGCGGGTAGCCCGCACCTCCACCCACTCGCGGAGCGGAGGCGATGAGACGGACATCCCAGGTGGCGCCGCGCCAGCCCCAGCAGATCCGGGTGTGACGGGACCAGCCGCTTCTGTGGCAATGGCGGTGACGGATCCGGGCACTGGAGCGGCCGGCGTTCTGGACCCGATTCACGACGCGCCGACCGGGCCACTGCCGGCGTCGATTGTCCCGCCCGAACCGATACGACCGCCAGAGACGGTACGGCCGGCGGAGACGGCAGGGCCGACGGGGCCCGCGAGGTCGAGGCGCCGCGCGCCTGGCAGGAACCTGCGCCGCAACGTGCTCGCCGGCGCCGCCTGCGTGGTGGTGCTGATCGTTGGGATCTCGGTGCTGGCGTGGGCGCCCTGGGGCTCGGGCCGCGAGGCACAGGCCGGCCCGGCCGGCGGCGGCCAGCCCGGTCGCGGCAAGGACGGCGCGGCAACCGGCCCCGACGGGTCCTCGATACCGAAATCCGGGAAGTCGGACGACCGCGCGCGCTCGGCCGACGACGGGGCCGCCCAGGGGGCGGGCGAGCGGGGGCCCGCCGGGCAGGGCATCGGGGCGGCGGACCCCGTCGCCGGTGGTGACGCCGGTACAGGCGGGGTCTCCGGAGCCGGAGGTACGAGCGCGGATGTCGGCACGAAACCCGGGTCGGGTTCAGGGTCAGGCTCGGGTGCTGGCTCGTCCGGAGCCACGTCGGGCACGAGCACCGGAACCGGTTCCGGCTCGACCGGCTCCAGCGCCGGCACCACCGCGGCCCGCACCACCGCGCCGGCCGCCTCCGGATCCAGCACCGCGAAGAAGAACCCTTACACCGCCGCCCAAGTGTGCGGCTCCGGCTACTCCGAGATCGACAGCCACACCCTGACCAGCGGCTCCACGACGGCGAAGATCGTGTTGATGTACAACGGTGGCACCAACTGCGTGGTCACGCTGAAGTCCGGCGCCGGCGTCGGCGCGGCCCAGTCGATGGCGGCCTGGGTGCAGGCACAGAACGGTTCGTCGAAGGTGACCGACTCGGGTTCCTACCAGTACTACGCCGGTCCGACCAAGGTGTCCGCGAAGGCGATCTGCGTGAAGTGGGGCGGCAGCCTCGGCAGCGTCTCCTGGAGCAGCGACTGGTCCCACTGCGGCTGACCCGAGCGCCGGCCGCCAGGTCGGCCCGAGATCCCGCGTCCCGATCATGGGGATCCGTTCGCCCACCATGGCGGCGAGCTGCCGCCCGGTTCTCTTCCCGCATCTCGTCAGCGTGGGCACGGAACCTGGTCTGTCGAGACCGGCTCAAGCAGACTGGAGAGGCCAGCCGGAGGACGAGCGGGCGAGGAGGCTGAATGGCCGACAGCGCCGGCGTCGCGGACTCCGCCGAGACCTCCGGGCCCGAGTCGCCGGAGGGGCCGGAGGGGCCGGAGGGGCCGGACCCGGTCCGGTTGTTCGAGCGGCACCGGGGCCGTCTGCTTGCCGTCGCGTACCGGGTGCTCGGCCGGACCGGCGACGCCGAGGACGTGGTGCAGGACGCCTGGCTGCGGTGGAGCATGACCGACGTCGCGAAGGTCGCGGACCCCGAGGCCTACCTGGTGCGGATCGCGACCCGGCTGGCGATCGACAGGCTGCGCAGCGCCCAGGCACGCCACGAGTCCTACGTCGGCCCGTGGCTGCCCGAACCGATGCTCACCAGCCCGGACGTTGCCGAGGACGTCGCGCTGGCTGACTCGGTGTCGACCGCGCTGCTGCTCGTGTTGGAGGCGCTGTCACCGATCGAGCGGGCGGTCTTCGTCCTGCGGGAGGCGTTCGGCTACCCGTACGGCGAGATCGCCGAGATCGTCGGCCGAACCGAGGCGACGGCCCGCCAGACCGCGCGGCACGCCCGCGAACACGTCGAGGCTCGGCATACCCGCTACGACGCCGACCGAGCCACCCGAACGGTCGTGACCGAGCGGTTCCTGGACGCGGCCACCGGCGGTGACCTCCAGGCGCTCATGGCCGTGCTGGCGCCCGACGTCGAGCTGGTCAGCGACGGTGGCGGGCTCGCGCCGGCGCCGCGCAAGGCGATCCATGGCCTGGAGCTGGTGGCTCGGGCGCTGGCCACCTTCGCCGGCCGGATGCCGCCCGAGCCGAGCGTCGAGCTCGTGACGCTCAACGGCGGCCCCGGCATCGTGGTCCGGTCCGGGCAGACGCCGGTGGCGGCCATCGCCCTGCACCTCGTGGATGGTCTGGTGAAGACCATCCATCTGGTCAGCAATCCGGAGAAGCTGACCGGGCTGCGGCAGGGGTGACGACCGCCACCGGCGCTGCTCACCGACCGCCCTCATCGACCGACCTCATCGAGCGCGGCGGCGGCGCAGCGGGGCGCCGCCCGGCGCCAGCATCAGCACCGGCACGTTGAGCCAGCGGGAGAGCCGGAAGAGCGCGGGCGGGCTGCCGCTGACCAGCTCCTTGTACCGAACGGCCGCGCGGCCCTTGAGGTACCAGCGGCCAGGGCTGTCGTCGGCGTGGGTGAACTGGATGACCGCGTCCCGGCGGCCCAGGCTCACCGGCTGGTGGATGTAGCCGAACCGGAACGGCTTCGGCCGGCGGCCCCGCAGCCGGCGCCCAATGTTGTCGGCGGCGCGCGCGCCCGTCGGCATCCCGCTCTGGCAGGTGCCGTGGATCATTCCCC
This sequence comes from Pseudofrankia saprophytica, assembly GCF_000235425.2. Lineage (NCBI taxonomy): Bacteria > Bacillati > Actinomycetota > Actinomycetes > Frankiales > Frankiaceae > Pseudofrankia > Pseudofrankia saprophytica. Next base: position 2,149,679 of record NZ_KI912266.1, on the reverse strand, counting down.
AGGGCTGGCGCACCGCGGCCGCGTCGCCGACGGCGTAGATCGCCGGATCCGACTCGGACCGCAGCGTCTCGTCGACGAGGATCCTGCCCTGGCCGTCGACCGCGAGGCCGGCCTGCTCGGCCAGCGGCAGCGCCCGGACGCCGACGGTCCACACCACGGCGTCCGCCGGCACCGGTTCCAGGTCACCAGCGACCTCGATCCCCGTGGGCAGGACCTTCGTGACGTCCACTCCGGAACGCACCTCGACGCCGAGCCGGTCGAGCCCCCGGTTCAGGTACGCCCGCGCGGCGTCGCCCATCATCGGGCCGGGCTCGTCTCTGCTGAGCAGGGTGACGCGCAGGCCGGGGAACGTCTCGGCGATCTCGGTGGCCGCCTCGACCCCGGTGAGGCCGGCGCCGACCACGGCGACCCGGCCGGCCGCCGCGTCGACCTCGGTGAGCCGGTCCGCCAGCCGGGCCGCCGCCGGGCCCGCCAGTGTGTAGGCGTGGTCGGCCGCGCCCGGCACGGCGCCGGTGTCGGTGACGCTTCCCAGCGCGTACACGAGGATGTCGTAACCAAGCTGCCGGCGGCCGTCCTCGGTGTCGACGTCCACGGTGCGCGCGGTCCGGTCCAGCCCGACGGCCACGCCCTGGACGAACGCGACGCCCGAACCGGCGAGCAGATCCGGCAGCCGGTGGTCGGCGAGCTGTTGGCCGGTGGACAACTGGTGCAGCCGTAGCCGCTCTACGAACCGGTCGGACGGGTTCACCAGGGTTACCCGGCCGCCACGGCGTCGAGTCCGCCGGGCCACCCGCACAGCGGCCAGCACGCCGGCGTAGCCGCCGCCCAGCACCAGGATGCGGGTTCCGCCCGGCTCGCCGCCCACGGTGCGGTTCTCAGGTGACTGGGACATCTCGTGTGACTGAGACATGGAGAGTCCTTCGTGGTGGTTGGCACCCCTGTCGGGCGCCACTCACCCCGAGGACGAGACGAACCGCCGAGCCGTGAAACGGACTGGCAGTGACCCCCGTCACGGCGACCGTCAGGCCGCGGTTCGGCCGTCGCCGCGTTGACGGCTCGCCTCTGACGGCTACGCCTCGCCGGACGTGATCCCCGCCCCGGGCTCCGCGTCGCCAAGGGTGATGGCGATCGCGACGTCGCCGTAGGGGAAGGGCCCCTTGCCGAGGTGGCCAAGCGTGTTGAAGAACTTCGAGATCCCCACCATGACGCCGTACTTCGCCCGCACCTTGCGCTGGATCTCGTCGAATTCGGCACCGGCCGCCGCTATCTGGGCCGTCCCCGCCGCGAGGGGCGAACCGGCCTTGACGCGGCCACGGGCGTCCGACGGCTGGACGGTCACCCTTGGGCTGTTGCGCAGCCGCTTGTACTTGCCAGACGCGGACGACGTCCAGAAGCCGACCCGGCCATCCTCCAGCGGCACGATCCAGGTCGTGGTGGGCACGCCGGAGCCGTTCCTGCGAAAGGTCGTGACCGCCACGTACTTTTCGTCACTGAGCGCCATGCCCGCAGAGTGTAGAACTCCGCGCGCGCATCCAGTCGACACGTTGCGTCCACTCGCCGACCGCGCCGACCGCGCCGACCGCGCCGGTCGCGGTGCCCCGCGATCCGGTCTCTGGGCTACCCCGGACAGTTTCCGTGGGGGAACTTCCAACTGCGGTACGGTCCTGACGCCCCGAATCCGTCGCAGGTCATTGGGGGGTTGCGACGTGTCGGGGATCGTCAGTCGGGGGAGGCAAGGCGTGGTTGCGGTGCCTGGGCTGTCGCCGCTGGACGAGGACGACCCGACCACACTCGGCCCGTACGTTCTGCTCGGCCGACTGGGCGACGGCGGCATGGGCAGCGTCTATCTCGGCCGTCTCGCGGCTGACCCGTCCGGCACCGACTGGTCTGGCGAGCAGTCCCTGGTCGCCATCAAGGTGATCCGAGCGGACCTGGCGCGCATCGACGAGTTCCGGGCTCGTTTCGAGCGGGAGGCGCGCGCGGCTCAACGGGTCGCCCGGTTCTGCACCGCCGAGGTGATCGACGTCAACGCGGACGGCCGCCGTCCCTACCTGGTCACCGAATACGTCGATGGACCGACGCTGTCGGCGGCGGTCCGGGAGCGTGGCCCGCTGCGGCCGGCCGCCATTGAACGTCTCGCCGTCGCCGTCGCCAACGCGCTGACCGCGATCCATGCGGCGGGCGTCGTTCACCGGGACCTCAAGCCGGGCAACATCATTCTTTCGTCCAGCGGAGCCCGAGTCATCGACTTCGGTATCGCCCGGGCGCTCGACGCAACGACGGCGTTCACACAGTCCGTGATAGGCACGCCAGCGTTCATGGCACCCGAGCAGGCCCTGGGCGAGCCTGTGGCGGAGCCGGCCGACGTCCACGCCTGGGGCGCGGTCGTGTTGTTCGCCGCGACCGGGCGCAGCCCTTTCGGGGACGGGTCGATCCCGGTGCTCCTCCAGCGGGTCGCCACCGCCGCGCCGGATCTGACCGCGCTCCCTGGGTCGCTGCGTCCGATGGTCACCCGCGCGATGGCCAAGGACCCGGCCGAGCGTCCCTCCGCCCGCGACCTGCTCCTCGCTCTCGTCGAGGCAGGGCCCACGGAGCCACGGAACGTTCCGGCAGGTGGCGACGCCCGCCACTCCGCGTCGACCGACAGGCGCCCGGGCCCGCCGCGCGACGAGCTCGGGGCGACGCGCGCTGTCGACGTGGACGACTCCACGCCGACGGCCACGGCACTCACCCGCCTCGCGAACGGCGACGCACGGACGCCGGTACCCGCCCCGGCGCCAACCGTCCCGACCCGGGGCCGCCGACGCGGGCTGACGGCCCGCGGATGGATCGCCACGGCTGTCGCCCTGGCGCTTGCCGCCGCGACCACCGTCGTGGTGACCTATTCACTCGGCAAGGACGGTCCCGAGAAGAAGACAACCGCCAGCATTCTTACGGTCACGCCTCCGCAGCCGCTCGGAGGACCCCTGACCGGCCACACCGGCTTCGTGTGGTCGGTGGCTTTCTTTCCCGACAGCAAGAAACTCGCGACCGCGAGCACGGGCGGCGCCATCCGGATCTGGGACATCGGCGACCCGAGAAAGCCACGGCTTCTCAGTGGGCCCCTGACGAACAGCACGGACTCTTCTGTATCCATGGCACTGTCGCCCGACGGAAAGACTCTTGCCGCCACGACCGCGACCATCGAACCCAACCCCGACCCCGACGGCTACTCTTACTATCGCGACCGCGGCGTTCACTTCTGGAACGTCACCGATCCCGCCCGTCCCGCGTTCCTGGGAACACCGATAACGAGCGGCGACCAGCAGACAATCTCTCTGGCCTTCAGCCCCGATGGCACCCTGCTCGCCAGCGGACGCGGCAAGGGAAACACCAACGGAGGATCGAGTCTCTGGAACGTCATGGACCCAGCAGAACCGAAACAGCTAGGACCAGACCTGGCCATCCAGACGAACATTCTTTCGGTCGCCTTCTCCCCAGACGGGAAAACACTCGCGACCGGTGGCGGAGGCGCCAGGCTGGTATACCTGTGGGATATCACCGACCGGAGTCAGCCGAGGGAACTGGGAAAGCCCCTGACGGCGGTACACCTCGGATCCCTTCCGGTCGTCTTCTCGCCCGACGGGTCTCTTCTCGCCACCGGGGGCCTCGAAGGCAACGTGTACCTCTGGGACGTGACCGACCGTGACAGACCCTTTCGAGTCGGCCGTCCCCTGCTGCACCAGGTGTCCGACGCCCCGGATCGAGGGGCCTACTCGGAGGTGAAGTCCATCGCCTTCACGCCAGACGGCTCGGTGCTCGCCACGGTCGGCCCGGACGGCAACCTCCGGCTCTGGGATGTCACGGACGCCCGGGACCCGAAGCCCCTGGGCGCGCCAATCCGGGCGGGCACCGGCAACGTCCTGGCGGTGGCCATCTCTCCGGACGGGACGATCCTGGCCACCGCCGGGGACGACGCCACCGTCCGCCTGTGGCGTCTGCGCTGAGCGCTCAACGCGGGACCTTGGCCGTGCGCCTCGACGGGTCGTCTGCCGTCAGCAAATCTGCCGCGGGCAGACCGCGGGCTGATCGGCGCGACGATCTCGCAGAGTTGAGACATGAGTGGTGAAGCGAAGCCCCCGCTGTTTAACGACCGGATGCGACAGGACCTCTACGCGCAACGCGTCCTCGTGCTCGATGGGCCGTTGGATGATGACAACGGCACCCTGCTGGCCACGCAGCTGATCGCGCTGGCGACCGAGGACGCCGCGGCCGACATCGCGCTGTGGATCCACTCCCCCGGCGGGTCGGTGCCGTCGATGCTGGCCATCCGCGACGTCATGCGGCTCATCCCCTGCGACGTGTCCACCCTGGCGCTCGGCATCGCCTACAGCGCCGGCCAGTTCCTGCTGTCGTCCGGCGCCAGGGGAAAGCGGCGCGCCATGCCGCACGCCCGCGTGCTGATGCACCAGGGCTCGGCCGGGATCGCCGGCACGGCGGTCGACATCGAGCTGCAGGCGAACGACCTGCGCCATACCCGGGACACGGTGCTTCGGCTCATCGCCGAGGACACCGGCCAGGACATCGACCGGATCTTCGAGGACTCGCTGCACGACCGCTGGTACACCGCCCAGGAGGCCCTCGACTACGGCTTCGTCGACGCGATCGTGCAGGCCTTCGACGAGGTCGCGCCGCGCGGCCGCCGGCCCTTCGGGATCGGCCTGTCCGCCGACCGGACCACCGACCGGGCCGCCGACCGGGCCGCCCGATGAGCACCTACACGATCCCGAACGTCATCGCGCAGAGCCCGCGCGGCGATCGGATCATGGACGTCTACTCGCACCTGCTCACCGAGCGGATCATCTACCTCGGGACGGCCATCGACTCCGGCGTCGCGAACGCGCTGGTCGCGCAGCTGCTCTACCTGGAGGCGGACGCCCCCGACCGGGACATCCAGCTCTACATCAACTGCGAGGGCGGCGACCCGAGCGCGATGCTCGGCATCTACGACACCCTGCGCTTCATCCGGCCCAAGGTGGCGACGACCTGCGTGGGACAGGCCGTCGCGGTCGGCGCCGTCCTGCTGGCCGCGGGCGCCGAGGGCAAACGCGCCGCGCTCCCGCACGCGCGCGTCATCCTGCACCAACCGGCGGCGCAGGGCCGCGGCGCGATCCCCGACCTCATCCTCCAGGCCGACGAGGTCGTCCGCGTCCGGGCCGACATCGAGCACATCCTCGCCCGGCACACCGGGCAGAGCACCGCGACGCTGCGCGCCGACACGGACCACGACCGGGTCTTCACCGCGACCGCGGCCAAGGAGTACGGCCTCATCGACCAGGTGATCGAGCAACGGTAGGCCTCAGAACCCCGAGACGACCGCGGGCCGGGCCCCACGTCCCGACGCGGCCGGGCCCGCACCCGTCAGGCCCGGCCGCGTCGGCCGGCCCGGCCGACGCGGCCGACGCGGGTCCCGCCGGTCAGGCCCGCGAGCAGGTGACGACGGCGCCGCGCAGTTCGTAGCTCATGAGGCCGTCGCACCAGGTCATGTCCGGGGTGCGTTCGAGGCGGACGTCGGGCAGGCGCAGGAGCGCGTCCAGGAACACCCGGGTCTCGGCGATCGCGACCTGGGCACCGGGGCACCGGTGGCTGCCGTCGCCGAAGCTCATGTAGGAGCCGACCCCCCTCTGCCGGCTGGCCCGGTCGGGGTCGAGCGCGTGCGGGCAGGCGCCCACGGTCGCCTCGTCGACGTTGGCGGCCCGGATGTTGACCGCGAGCAGGTCTCCCGCCCGGACGGTGTCCTGCCCGAGGTCGGCGTCCTCGGTGGCGCGCCGGTGCAGCATGGCGGCCACGGGCTCGAGGCGGAGGATCTCCTCGAGGATCACGATCTGGTCGGCCTCGTCGCCGGCGGTGAAGCGGGCCCGCAGGGCGTCGTCGTCGAACAGGTGCCAGGCGGCCATCACGATGAACTCACGGGTGGTGACCATGCCGGCGACGGCGTAGGTCATGCACTCGATGAGGATCGCCTTGTCCGGATAGCCCTCGTCGATCAGATGCGAGATGACGTCCTCGCGCCGTTCCTCGCGGCGGGACCTGATCGCGGGACGCACGTCGCGGCCGAAGAACCGCATCGCGTGCACGGCGGTCACCGCCTTGGCGCCGAAGCGGATGGCGGGGTGCATGCCGCGCAGCCGGGTGCCGAGCAAGGTGGCCTGGATGCGTTTGGCCATCCCGGCCTGGTCGCTGTCCGTCAGGCCGACGATCTCCGCGGCCACGGCGACGGCCAGCTTGTAGCTGAGCTCGTCGAGCCGCCCTCTTCCGTCGGCCCGCAGCTGGGCGAGCAGCTCGTCGGTGGTGCGCTCCATGACCAGGCGGTGGCGGGAGCTGATGGCCTTCGGGGTGAAGAAGCGGGCGATCGCCGTCCGCCGGCTGCGATGGGTGTCGCCGTCGAGGAAGAAGACCGGGCAGAACTCGTCATCCGGGTTCATCTGGTCGGAGCTCGCGCCCGCCTGGCGCATCCGCGCGCTGCGCAGGATCGCGCGGCCTAACTGAAAGTCGCCGACGACCCGCGCCCCGGCGTCGGCGTGCACCCGCTGCGCCGCCAGTGCTGCCGACTTGCGGTCGTCGCGGGTCGGGTCCATCGGACGCGCGGGGAGCTCCGTAGCCGTCACAGCGGCCTCCAGACAGGGTTGAACCGGTGGTTGTCAGCCAACGACGGGCACAGCGTAAGCCATCTCGTGCAAGAAGTCTTGCACGAGATGGCCAGGGCGGCCGCCACGGCGAGGCGGGGTGCGAGGTGGGGTACGGGATGGGCTACGGGTGAAATGCCGGATGCCGGCGTGGCGAGGTGAGGCAGGGTCGACGTGGTGGTCGCCGTGGCGCGGCGACTAGGTTCGAGCCACACGACGTGCGCAGACGGGAGATCCGGTGGTGGTCGGCGGCTCCGGCGGCGGTCAGGCCTCCGGCGGGCCTGGAGACGTCGGCGGCCACTCGCCGCGGCCCCACTCCTACGAGAACTCGCAACGGTCCAGGCAGGCCGCGGCGACCCGGGAACGGATCGTCACCGCGGCCACCGACATCGTCCACGACCTGCCGAACTGGGACTGGCGAAGCCTCACGATCCGAGCCGTGGCCCAGCGGGCCGGCGTGAACGAAAGCACGGTCTACCGGCATTTCGCGACCGAGCGGAACCTTCGCGACACCGTCCTACGCCGGCTCGAGACGGAGGCCGGGGTCGAGCTGGAGCACCTCCGCCTCGACAACTTCGGTCAGACCATCGCGCAGACCTTCACCTACCTGGCGACGTTTCCCATCGACCGGCCGACCCTCGACGACCCGACGTTCGCCGCGCTCGACCAGCGCCGCCGCGACGCGCTCCGGGCCGCGCTGACCCAGGCGGCGGCCGACTGGACCGACAGCGAGCGCGAGATGGCCGCCGCGGCACTGGACGCCTACTGGAGCGTGTCGACGTTCGAACGTATGATCACGACCTGGAATCTTGATCCCGACGAGGCGACCCGCGCCGCCACCTGGGTCATCGGCCTCATAACCACCGCGGTACGAGAAGGACACAGCCCACGGCGGCCCGACACCGACTCGTGATCGTCCGTGCCCGGTGGACCGGCCGAGGGACGTACCCTTCTGCGAAGGCACGAACACACCAGCTCCGCCGCGTGCCATGCTGGCCTACCAGCCCGGGCCGGTAGGAATACTGGGTCGAAAGCTCCGATCGTTCCGGTATCCGGACAGATCCGGATGGAACACCGAGACCGAAAGGATCCCCGAACCGCCATGCAGAGCGTGGCAGAGCTGCCGGTACAGGCCGCGGCCGAGCCAGACGAGACCAGTTGGCCGGTCCTGCTCGTCGAGGATGACGACGGTGACGCCTTCCTCGTCGAGGAGCTCCTCGACGAGACGTCGGCCCCGGTCCAGCTGCTACGGGCCAGCAGCATCGCCGAGGCCCGCGCGATGGCCGCCGGAGCCCGCTGCGTCCTGCTCGACCTGGGCCTACCCGACAGCCACGGCCTGTCCGCGCTCGAAACCATGCGCCGCGTCGCCCCACGGGCCGCGATCGTCGTCCTGACCGGCCTCGCCGACGAACACCGCGGCGTCGAAGCACTCGCCGCCGGCGCCCAGGACTACCTCGTCAAAGGCGAGATCGACGGCAAGACCCTCGTCCGCGCCCTGCGCTACGCCATCGAACGACGCGACGCCGAGCAGGCCGCCCGCGCCCTGCACGAATCCGAACTACGCGCCGAGGAGAACTCCCGCCTCGAACGCGGCCTCCTGCCGACCCCACTCCTTCGCGACACCCGCCTCGGCCATCTCGCCCGCTACCGGCCAGGACGCCGCCAGGCGCTACTCGGCGGCGACTTCTACGACGTCGTCGAGACCCCCGACCACGTCGTCCACGTCCTGCTCGGCGACGTCTGCGGCCACGGCCCCGACGAAGCCGCCCTCGGCGTCAGCCTCCGCATCGCCTGGCGCACCCTCGTCCTGGCCGGCATCCCCGAACCCGACCGACTCGCCTACCTGCAGGACGTCCTCGTCAGCGAACGCACCAACGACGAACTGTTCGCCACCGTCTGCACCCTCGCCGTCGCACCAGACCGCACCTCCCTCGGCATGCGCCTCGCCGGCCACCCACCACCCGCCCTCATCCACCCACACCTCGCCGCGCTGCCCGACCACGAGGTCGGCCCGGCTCTCGGGGTGCTCGACGACGTGGCCAGCGAACTGGTCACCGTCCCGCTGCCGGCCGGTTGGGAACTGCTCCTGGTCACCGACGGCCTGCTGGAGGGACGCGACGGCCCCACCGGCGAACGACTCGGCTGGGACGGCGTCCTCGCCGAGATCACCACCGTCAACCCACCACCCGGCGACGACAGCCTCCCCGACGTCCTCATCGACCACATCGAACGACGCAACGGCGGACCACTCACCGACGACGTCGCGCTACTCCTCCTGAGAGGCCCGACCCCATGACGGAGGTGGCTAGTACCGCGACGGCGAGTCCTCCCCCGGAGAACGCTCCCACGCCGGACCAGGCTGGCACGCCGGACCTGGTCGGACCCGGCCGGGGCGAGCGGCTCCGGGCGAGGGCCCGATCGTGGCCGCTGCGACGCCGGCTGACGGCGGCGCTCACCGTGGCATCGATCGTCCTGCTTACCGGCGTCGGCCTGATCACGGCCAGCCTGGTCCAGCTGGAGCGGTCGATCCACGAGCGGACCGACATCCTCTCGCCGGCACGGACCCGGGCCGCCCAGGTCATGACCAGCCTGGTCAACCAGGAGACCGGCCTGCGCGGCTTCATCCTCACCGGCAAGGCCGCCTCACTCAAGCCGTATGACGACGGCGGCCGAGACCTGGACACCCACCTCACCCGGCTCGACCAGGTCGTCGGCGGCCGGCCCGGCCTCGCCGACGACCTCGGCGCGCTGCGGGCCCGGATCGCCGACTGGCACCGGCTGTACGCCGACCCGGTGGTGGCGGCGGCCCGGCGCGGCGACGTGGCCACCGCTCGTTCCGTCGACCCGGAGACCGCCGGCAGGCCGGTGTTCGACAAGATCCGAGTCGCCGACGACCGCCTCGACGCCGACCTGACGGCCCAGGCGGTGGCCGCCCGCGACCGGGTGTCGGCCACGTTGCGCCAGCTCGTCGTGATCCTGATCATCGTCGGGGTCGCCTTCGCGGCCCTGATGGCGGGCATCGGCCGCGCGCTGCGGGTCTGGGTGACCGGGCCGCTCGGGCGGATCGGCCAGGACGCTCGCACCGTCGCCGGCGGGAAGCTCGACCACGCGGTGGCCCCGGTCGGCCCGCCGGACATCGCCGAGCTGGCCGATCACGTCGAGAACATGCGGCTACAGCTCGTCCACGAACTGGGCACGGTCTGGGAGGCCGCGGCCAAGCTGGAGGAGCAGGCCGACGCGCTACGCCGCTCCAACCGAGACCTCGAGCAGTTCGCCTACGTCGCCTCCCATGACCTGCAGGAACCGCTGCGCAAGGTGGCCAGCTTCTGCCAGCTGCTGGAGCGGCGGTACGGCGACCAGCTCGACGAGCGCGGCCAGCAGTACATCGACTTCGCGGTCGACGGCGCCAAGCGGATGCAGAAGCTCATCAACGACCTGCTGGCGTTCTCCCGGGTCGGGCGGACCACCGACGCGTTCGTGCCGGTCGACCTCGGCGAGGTGCTGGCCAGGGCCAAGCTGTCGCTGGGCACGTCGATCGAGGCGTCCGAGGCCGAGATCACCTCCGACGAGCTGCCGACCGTCACCGGAGACCCGACGCTGCTCGCGGCCGTGTTCCAGAACCTGATCGGCAACGCGATCAAGTTCCAGGGGCCGGACACGCCCCAGATCCACATCGGCGTCACCGAACAGGGCGACACCTGGGAGCTGTCCTGTTCCGACAACGGCATCGGCATCGAGGCCGACTACGCCGAAAAAATCTTCGTCATCTTTCAGCGGCTGCACCGGCGGGAAACCTACGAGGGAACCGGCATCGGCCTGGCGCTCGTGCGGAAGATCATCGAGTTTCACGGTGGGACGATCTGGTTGGATACGGGTAGGGACTCCGGCACGACCTTCCGCTGGACTCTTCCCAGGAGCGAGGCGGGTGTGTCCACCCCGCAGATCGCCGGCACCATGGCGCCTCCGATCGCCGCACACGAAGGAGCAGCGTGACGAACCCGCTTCCCGAACCCGTCGTACCGATCGAGGTTCTCCTCGTCGAAGACGACCCAGGCGACGTGCTGATGACCCGGGAGGCATTCGCGGACTACAAGGTCAAGAACAACCTGCACGTCGTCGGCGACGGCGTGGAGGCGCTGCACTTCCTGCGTGGTGAGGGTGAGTACACCGGCAGCCCCCGGCCCGACCTGATCCTGCTCGACCTGAACCTTCCGCTCAAGGACGGCCGCCAGGTGCTGGCCGAGGTCAAGTCGGACGACAAGCTGCGGCGCATTCCGGTGGTCGTGCTGACCACGTCCGAGGCCGAGGAGGACGTGCTGCGCAGCTACGACCTGCACGCCAACGCCTACATCACCAAGCCCGTCGACTTCGAGCGGTTCGTCGACGTCGTCCGGCACATCGACGACTTCTTCGTCAGCGTGGTCCGTCTCCCCGGCCACTGACCACCGACGGGGCCGGCCGCCCGGGCCCGGCTGGCGGGCAACGGGGCCGGCGGACACCGGGTGGCGTGCTGGCTGGCGGTCAGCCAGCCGCGCGGCCGGCCCGCTCGGTCGGCGGGGCGGGGCGCTCGGTGTTGTCATGGCCGGGCGCGATGTCCAGCGCCTGGGACAGGCGCAACGGGGTGAACGGCTCGGGCGCGGAAGCGGCGACAGGCTCGAGGGTGAAGCACACGTGGTCCCCGCCGTCGTCCAGGGCGCACAGCCGCCGGCCCACCAGCCGGTTGGGAAGGTCGGTCAGCAGGGGAACACCGCCGGGGCCAGCAAGCACCGACCGGCCGGCGAACTTGTCGGTGTCGTCGCCGCTGACCGATCCGAAAGCTTCCGCCGTCGCATGGTCGTCCGCGGCGAGGAAATGCAGCCCAAAATGCGTCGAGCGCAGTGCGACCCGGTAGGTGTGGTTCGCCTTCGACAGCCACACACAATACCGGGGTGGCGTGATGCTCGACTGGGCGTGGAAGCCGACCAGACAGCCTGCACGTTCTCCATCGGAGGCGGCGGTCACGAGGATCATCGCCGAGTTCGCGCTTTTCACCAGGACGCTCAGCTCGTCGTCGGCCATCGCCAACACTTCCCTCCCTGACGGCGCCGGATTCTGTCGCGCCATTCCAGTCCTACCAGATCCGCCGTCCGACGCGCCTTTCCGTGGCCGGCCGATCCGTCGCGAGCGCCGTCCACGTTCGACCCTTCCTCGGGCCATCTGACGCTGGCAACACTGACTTCACGAAGGCTTGCCTGACGTCGCGAAGGCTTGCCGGGAGCTGAACATGGCGACGGGCGGCCGGGGCACCGTGGAGGCTGCTCCGGCCGCCCGTGTCGGGCGGACACCGTCATGAACGGTGGCCTAGCTCGGCCAGCTCACTCGCCGATCCGAATCGTTCTCGGGCCGACGGTGGCAGGTCATCGCGCGAGCGCCATTAGCGCAGAACGCGACGGTGGGTAGCGGCCCGGTAGACCATCAGGGCGACGATCGCACCGATGATCGACCCAATGATGCCGGACGGCTGCAGCGCGCCCTCGCTTAGGTCCTTGCCGAAGATGAGGTATCCCAGGAATCCGCCGATAAACGAACCGACGATTCCGAGGAGAATGGTCGCGCCGATACCCATCGGGTCGCGGCCAGGCAGGAGAACTCGCGCGACCGCGCCGGCGATGAGACCGAGAACGATCCAAGTGACGATGGTCCAGAGCACGGTTTCCTCCAGGGAGACGGAGCCTTTTCGACGATCACCCGTCGTGTATCGAGAGCTTTACCCCACCCACCACGCGTCCCAAACAAAGCAGTTTTCGGATGCGTCTATCGGGGCTGGTCAGAAGCCTCTCCCGATGTGGGCGCGCGCCCTCGTCGTCACCAAGAGGAATCGTAGCGTTACTTATTGTAGTCATTTCGAGGCGTCATCCGACGCGGCGGGCGCCGTCATGGCGCGACCGTGCGGATGAACGGACCGATCAGAGCCGGACGGATCAGAGCGGGTAGGTCACCGCTGTCAGCTGTTCCGAGAGCTCCCACAGCCGCGCGGCGGTCTCGGGGTCGCGCGACGCGGCGTTGGACGAGACGAGGACCGGGCGTCCGGTCATCTTCAGCAGCCCGGACGGGCCGTAGTACTGGCCGCCCTCCGAGGCCGGATCCGTCGCCGCGCGCATGATGGGCAGAGCGCCCTTGTGCGCGGAGTGCACGATCGGGTTGGGGACGTGGTCCACCACCCGCTTGAACTTCCGCCGCATCGGGCTGTCGCCGCCGAAGCCCCCGGCGTCGGTGTTCGCGCCGCCGGGATGCGCCGCGAGGGACCGGGCCGCCACGCCCGCCTTCTCCAGCCGGCGCTGCAGCTCGTAGGAGAAGAGCAGGTTCGCGAGCTTCGACCGGCCGTAGCCCCGCAGCGGCTTGTAGCCCCGGGTGAAGGCGAGGTCGTCGAAGTCGAGCTTCCCCATCCGGTGCCCGTTGCTGCCGACCGTCACGACCCGGCCCGCCTCGGCGGCCAGGACGGAGTTCAGCAGCAGGCCGGTGAAGGCGAAATGGCCGAGGTGGTTGATCCCGAAGTGCTGCTCGAAGCCGTCCTCCGTCTGCCCGTGGGGCAGCATGATCACGCCGGCGTTGTTGATGAGCAGGTCGATGACGGGACGCTCGGCCACCAGCGCGTCGGCGGCCTTGCGGACCGAGGCGAGCGAGTTGAGGTCCATCTCCAGCGTGGAGACGTCCGCCTCGGGGGTGACGGCGCGAATGCGGTCCAGGGCGTCCCGCGCCTTGGACGGGTTGCGACACGCCATCACGACCGTCGCGCCCCGCTCGGCGAACGTCTTGGCGGCCTCGAAACCGATCCCCGAGTTTGCGCCGGTGATGACGACCGTTCGCCCACTCAGGTCAGGAACATCGTCCGCGTTCCAGCGTCGCCGCCCTGACGCAGCCACCATGACGGCCTCCACGATCCATGAGCACAAGGTCCGCGGGCTGTCCGCCGCGCTTGCCAACCGACGCCCGCGGCCTCACCCAAGCGCCGCGCTGCTCCACCGGGCGACCTCGGACAGTTGGCGCAGGCCCGGGCCAGTGGAACAGTCGGCCGCTTCCATGACGATGCGGACATTCGACACAACTATAGGGCGCGGCCGCCGGGCCGCAAACTGCCCGGCGGCCGCGCCGGAGTCGAGACCGTCGCGGGAGAGAAGTGAAGGCGGGCAGGGGCCCGCGGGCGTGCTGCCCAGACGGCGCTGGCGACGTCGGCCGATGCGACAGCCGGGCGTCTCGACCAGAAGGTGACGTGAGGCGCCGCCCGGCCCGGCTGCCCGCCAGGCGGTCAAGGCAGCCCAGGTCGCGGTAGCGGGTGGTCGCCCTTCGCCGTCGACGGGAGCCGTCACCCACCGCCGGCGTACCGCCGCGGATCGGCGCACCGCAGCGGATCGGCGCAACCGCCTGACCCAATGTCGGATTCGAGAACCCGCTCCGGACCGTGGCGACGAAATCCGACCGACCGGTTCGATATTTGGAGCGGATGCGACGGCACCCTACGACCGTCGCCCCGGGGAACCTGCGCACAGGGCGCCACAACGTTGTCCCGGAGTCCTGGTTGTGCGACCTTGCCGCGCATCAGACCGCCTAGTTACCTGGCGATGCAGCGTTCCCCGGCCGTCCGGGGGACGCCAGCCAGGCAAGCAGGGGAAAGATGACGAGAGAACGCGCGGGGAGCTATGGGCTTGCGAGACCCGATCCACATCGTCCGGGGTGGACCGATCCGAACCGGACCAGTCGGTCCGAGTACGCCGAACGTCATCGCCATGGCTTCTGATCATTGCCAGCGCAACGAAGCCGGCGGTCAGGCGCCCGACATCCCCGCATCTGCGGCACTTGGGTCGTATCATTCGCAGCTACCGGGGCGGGGGGTCGGGGAACCCGCCGGTAGGCCCATCCCCCCGCCCGACGCGCTGGCGGCGCGCACGCGAGGGGACCGGAGAGAGGACCCGCGTAGTGCCGCGAACCCATCCTTCCGCAAGCATCCCGGTCCCAGCCCGGACGGTGTGTGGGTGAGCCTCGTGGGAGCACGCCCCAAAGGGCCACGCCCGGATCTGAAGGATGGGCCCCAGAAGACCCTCCTGACCCGCCTGAACGAACTCAACAATCCATATCGGGTCAGCTACGAAATGGTCGCCCGGCAGCTCTGGCCGGACCAGGGGCCACCCAAGATCCACCGTTCCCGGACGCGGGATCTGAGCCGTCAGTTCCGCGGCGAGAAGGCCATCGAATGGCGGGTCGTCGAGATCTTCGTCAACCTGCTGTTCGCCGAGACCGACCCGGCGCTGGCCACCGAGTCCGCGCTTCTGCGCGACCTGCACGCGCAGGCGTTCGAGACGACCGTCGACCCCGACGGCGCTCCCTCCCCTGAGCCCGAGCCCGAGCCCATCGACCCGGCCTACGTGGCCGACCTGGAACGCCAGTTGGCGGAGGCCCGAACCCGCGCTTCCTTCGCCACCGCGCTGCTCGTGATCGTGCAGGCGGAGAACACGGAGCTGCGCGGCCGCGGCTCGTCCTTCGACTGGTTCAACCAGCCGTCCCGCCTGGGCGGCGCCGGGACCTCAACCCCCGCCTCGGCTTCGGGTTCGGCTTCGGAGGCTGGTTCCCGCTCGCGCACCGGCAGGCGGGCCGCCGCGAAGCCGGCCGCGGCGGCCACCGCGGCCGACCCAGCCACCGGACGTCCCGCCGGCGGCCGTACCGCGGACACCCGGTCCGACACCGACGCCCCCCGGCCCATCGACCCGGCCACCACGCCCATCCGGCGCCAGGGCTACCGCGCCGGGCAGCGCCGCCGCCCTGGTACGGGCAGGTCGGCCCTGGCCGACGCCTTCCCGCCTGGCGCCCGCACGCCGACCTACCCCGCCCCCGCCGCCACGCCGCCAGCCCCCCCGTCGACGGTGGCCGCCCTTGCCCGAAGCCGCTCGGCGTCGAGCTCCCTGCGCCGCGCCCCGGCGCCCCCGGACCCGATCACCGACGACCCGGGTCTGGATGTCCTGGTCAGCCGCGAAAAACGCCGCCGCGGCAAGAACTCCTAGCGCGACCGTCAGCGACGCCGGCGGGTGTTGAGCCGGGCGGCCTGACGCGTCAGGTGATCGCGTTCGGCCAGGTTGGGGGCCTTTTGCGCAGCCTCGGCGTACAGCCGTGCGGCCGTCGCCAGGTCGCCGTCGCGCTCGTGGAGGTAGGCCGCCACCGCGGCGTGCCGGGGCAGTGAGTCGTTCAGCGTCGCGAGCGCCGCCAGCCCGGCGCGCGGTCCGTCGGCCTCCCCGACGGCCACCGCGCGGTTGAGCCGGACGACCGGGCTGTCGGTCAGGCGGGCGAGCTCGTCGTACCACTCGACGATCTGCACCCAGTCGGTCTCCTCGGCGGCGCGCGCGTCGGCGTGCAGTGCCGCGATGGCGGCCTGGGCCTGGAACTCGCCCAGCCGGTCCCGGGCGAGGGCCGCCTGCAGGATCACGACGCCATCGGCGATCATCGCGGTGTCCCACCGGCCGCGGTCCTGCTCGGCGAGTGGCACCAGGCTGCCGTCGGGCGCGGTCCGGGAGGCGCGCCGGGCATGGTGGAGCAGCATGAGGGCGAGCAGCCCCGCCACCTCGGGGTGGTCGATCGCCGCCGCGAGCTGCCGGGTGAGCCGGATGGACTCGGCGGCGAGGTCGACGTCACCGGAGTAGCCCTCGTTGAAGACCAGGTAGAGGACGCGCAGCACGGTCGCGACGTCGCCGGGCTGGTCGAACCGCACGCCGGCGACGGTGCGCTTGGCGCGGCTGATGCGCTGCGCCATGGTCGCCTCGGGTACCAGGTAGGCCTGGGCTATCTGGCGGGTGGTCAGCCCGCCGACGGCGCGCAGCGTGAGCGCGACCGCGGACGACGGCGTCAACGAGGGGTGGGCGCACAGGAAGTAGAGCTGGAGCGTGTCGTCCACCGCGGGCGCGGGCCCGGGCGCCGGTTCCTCGTCGACGAGGTCCTCACGCCGGCGGCGGGCGGCGTCCGCCCGCGTCGCGTCGAGGAACCGGTGCCAGGCCACGGTGACCAGCCAGCCCTTCGGGTCCCGCGGCGGGTCGGCCGGCCAGACCCGGACCGCCTGGACCAGCGCGTCCTGCACGGCGTCCTCGGCCGCCGCGAAGTCGGCTCCGCGGCGGACGAGGATCGCGAGCACACTCGGCGTGAGACTCCGGAGCAGGGCCTCGTGCAGCTGAGAGGTCACCGTGCGCCCGAGGTCACTCTGTGATGGTGGGCGGGGCGGTCAGGAACGGCCGCAGCTCCAGCCACTCGTGGATCGGCTTCCCATCCGCCCCGGGCGCGGCCGACAGCTCACCGGCCAGCTCGACGGCGCGCTCGTAGCTGTCGACGTCGATCACCATCCAGCCGGCGATGAGATCCTTGGTCTCCGCGAACGGGCCGTCGGTGACCGGCGGCCGCCCCTCACCGTCGTACCGGACGAACGTCCCCTCGGGGGCAAGCGCCTGACCGTCGACGAACTCGCCGGTCCCCTCGAGCCGCGCCGCGAAGTCGTTCATGTACTGCACGTGCGCCGAGATCTCCGCCGGCGTCCACCGCTCCATGGGCACGTCGTTGACCGCGGCCGGAGCGCCCCGGTAGTGCTTGAGCAGCAGGTACTTGGCCATCATGTTCTCCTTGGTGCTGGTGCGACCGGTTCCGGTCACGTTCACCGCGGGGACGGAGCCAGTCACCGGTTCTCGACATCGCCGTCCGAGAATCTGTCCCGACCAGACGACCGGCGAGCAGGCGAGCAGGCGAGCAGGCGAGCAGGCGACTGAACCAGGGGAGGCTTCGCCTTCGTGACTGTACGTGTGGTCTACGCGCGGCCTGGTGGGCGTAGCCGCTGCCGAGCCACGACCACCAGAGGGCGCAGTCGGCGATCATGCGGACCGCTGACCTTGGCGGTCGCAATGGTGTCGCGGTAGTAAAGACGAGCGGTCGCGACGAATCCTGGGACCGTCGAATCCTGGGACACGGCCTAGGCGGCCGACCGGCTCTGCGCGCGCGAACGGCCGTACGCGGCGAGGGCGTGGAAGGCGGCCTTCGGCGTCCACGAGCCGTCCGGCAGCACCCGCACGATTCCGCGTGCGGCCAGGTCGTAGTCGCGCTCCGAGTCCTCGGTGGTTGGCAGGTGCCGGTTCGCGAAGGTGTACACGAACGCCGCCTCCACGCCGCCGGCCTCATAGTCACGCAGCAGGTCCATGAGGTAGCGGGCCTGACCTTCCTCGTCACGCACCAGCCCCGCGGCGAGCGTCGCGGCGTAGCCGTGCTCGTCGTAGGTCACCGGCTCCGGCGCGCCCGCGACGTCGGCCGCGCCGCGGAACGTGCAGCAGCCGAACTCGGTCGCGGCGTACGGCTTGCCCTGCCCCACCGCCGCCGCCAGGGTCTGTGGGAACGTCGCGGCGTTGGTCGCGTCGCGGTAGCCGGCGTCGCTGGCGATGATGTCGAACGCCGTCCAGTCCACCGCCTCCAGCGGGATCGAGGCGTACGCGACGGGGCCGCCGAACCGTTCCCGCACCGCGGGCACCGCCGCCGCGAGGAAGTCGCGCACCGCGGCGCGCGCGGTCGGGACCGCCGCCCGCATCCGCATCGGATCGGTCAGCAGCGCCATGCGCTCGGCCAGGTCGCGGCCGGGCAGGAGGCCTTCGGTGAACATGGCGATCTCGGAGCCTGTGAGGTACACGACCGAGGCCCCGCTGCGCCGTAGCCGTTCGGCCCGCTCGGCACCGTCGAGCACGAACGCCATGAGCCCGGCGCTGTCGAGGCCGTTGGTGAACGGGCAGTACCACACCTCGAGCCCGGCCTCGGCGGCGAACCGCGCGGCCAGCTCGAGTCGATCCTGGATCCCGCCGGTGATGCGCACCGCGTCGCAGTGCAGCTCGTCACGGATGACGCGCAGGTCGCGCCGCACGGTCTCGGGATCGAACGGCTCGTGGGTCGTCGACCCGGCGCTCACGAAGCCGGTGTCGTAGTTCATGCCGAAGACGCGCATCGGGGGCTCCCTCGCTCATAAGGCACTTCACGTACCCTATAAGGTACTTCCAGTACCCTGCACGGCATGAGCACGAGGCGCCGGGGCGAGGAGCTCGAACGGGCGATCCTGCACGCGGCGGCGGAGGAACTGCGAGAGTCCGGCTACGCGGGGATGACCATGGACCGGGTCGCCGCCCGGGCCGGGACCAACAAGAACGCGATCTACCGCCGGTGGCCGCATCGGGCGGCGCTGGGCATCGCGGCGTACCGCCACCTGTCCGAAGCCGTGATGCCGAACCCGGACACGGGCACCCTGCGCGGCGACGCGCTGGAGATGATGCGGCGGGCGAACGAGACCTGGTCCTCGCCATACGGAGTGGTCCTGCGCGGCCTGCTCGCCGCCGCGGCCGACGACCCGGAGCTGCTCGCCCTCATGCGCGAGCGGTCCGGCGCGGACGCCATGGACCGGGCGTGGCTGGCAATGCTGGAACGGGCCGCGCGCCGGGGCGAGGCGCCGGCGGCGGCCGCGCACCCCCGGGTCGCGGCCACGCCCATGATGCTGCTGCGCGCCGAGTACGTGATGCGCGGAATCCCCTTGGTCCCCGACGAGGTGCTGGTCGAGATCGTGGACGAGGTCTTCCTGCCACTCGTGCGAGGCCGCGGCTGAAGGAGGCACCGGCCAGGACGGCCGCTACGGGAGAGATTCGGCGGACTTGACGGGCGATCAGCCTCACTACCGCACTGCCCGTGCGATCGAGGTGGGTGCGCCCTGCCGCCTCAGTGGACCTGGCTCGGCCGCCGGCGCGGCTGGGTCAGGACGCGGGCGACGCGGTCCGGGCGCAGCAGCGCCTCCGGCCAGTCCAGGAGCCCGGCGACGCGTAGGAACGCGGTCGCCAGGCCGGGGTCGCGCTCGGCGGCGGCGTGGAATCGGGGGAGGTAGGCGTTGATGAGCCGCACCTTCGGGGTGCGGTCGCCGTCGACGGCGGGAAACGCCAGGTCGCCGCCGGTGGCGATGTCCCAGGGCACGTCGACGATGCCGGCGATGGTCTTGAAGTACTGGCGCCAGGACGGCCGCTTCGGCTGCGCTACCAGCCTGCCCAGGGCGACCGCCTCGAGCCCGGCCACCGTCATCCCCTGCCCGTAGAACGGATTGAACGAGCAGATCGCGTCCCCGATCAGCAGCAGCCCGTCCGGAAAACGGCGCAGCCGTTCGTAACGGTGCCGGACGCTCGCCGGGTAGCGGAAGGCGACCGGGTCCTCCAACGGTTCGCCGTCCCGAATGGCCCGGTGAATGTCATCGAGCGGCAGCCCGGCGACGAACTCGAGAAAAGCATCGGCGTCGGTCGGCGGCGCGTCGCCCAGCATTCCGACGAGCGTCACGAGATGGCGCCCGTCCTCCTGCGCGACGACCGTGGCGGCGCGTGGGTATTCCGGCGTCCAGCTCTGCAGAATGAGCTGGTCGGTACCCAGAGCACCAGCCCGCAGGCGGTAGGAGCGCGAGGCGTAGCCGATTTTCATCTGGACCTCGTCAACAGGTGGTCGGTCGTAGCCGAGGTCGGACAGCCAGCGCGGCGTGCGCGAGCCCCGGCCGGTGGCGTCGAGGACCAGGTCCGCGGGCAGCGTCCGGACCTGGCCGCCGGATTCGCGGACCGAGACGCCGACGACGGTCCGCCGGTCGGCGCTGGTCACCGGCGCGACGACGTCCAGCCGGTCGGCGAACACGACGTTCGGCAGCGCCCGCACCCGTTCCCGGACATGGCTTTCCAGCATGGGACGGCTGGCGAACAGGATCCGCTGGCCGGTGCCGGCCTGCTTGAGCCGGTGGCCGGACAGGATCCAGCGCGCGTCCGCGGACAGGTCCCCGGTCGGCGCGCCGGCCGCGACGAGCTCGGCGCTCAGGCCGGGGAACAGCGCGTCCATGACCTGGCCGCCCCGGGCCAGCAGGGCGTGGGCGTGCCGGCCCTGCGGCACGCCGCGCCGGTGGGCCGGGCCGTGCGGAAGTTCGTCGCGCTCGACGAGCGTCACAGTTTCGTATGCGTCGGACAAAGCCCGGGCGCCAAGCAGGCCGGCAATGCTCGCGCCGAGGACGACCGCGTGGGCACGCATCTGATTCACGTCGCTTTTACCTGTCCTCAACACGGTGAAGAAACATCGTGATTACGGGGGTAGACTTGACGACGCGGCAGGTACTGGCGATTCACCGGTTACGGTAACGAATCGCCCGGGCCTGGGCAGGGGAAACAACGAAATTCGCGACGGTGGCGCACGGCACACAGGCACCGCCGGGGCATCCGGGCCGAACAGGCCCTTGGCCGCGGGCAGCCACAACGTCCACGACGGCGCGAAGAGGGCATGGCCGAAACTGATCATCTGGGCGGAGCACAGCCGTTTCAGACCGTGCGGCCAGGCCTTCAACCGACCATGATCGGCCTCGCTCGCGCGATCTGATCACCGGGCCGGCGGCAGCCCCGCATGCGCCGGCTGCTCACGACGCAACAGATCTGCTCGCCTGCCCGGACGGTGATATTCCCCCCAACGGGGGTATGCGTCCAGACGCTGACCTGCCATCACCCCAGGTTCCTGACCGGTCGCTGGACAGCGCGTTGACAACAGGTTGCCCGCGGATCACGGGACACGGAAGAGGCGGCGCGATGCGAGTGCTCCCGGTGAAATCGGCTGGCCGCGATGACGGTGCTCCCGCGCACCCGCTCGTGGGCATGTTTCGAATATGGTTCGCCCTGTCCGTGATCGTCCTGCTGGCCTGGGCGGCCACGCGGCCGGCCGTGCGATCGTTGTTCGTCGCCCCTGAGCAGGACGCGCCGGCGGGTCCCGTGGAGGCGGACTACTCGTCGGATGGCCGCTACGCCACGACGACCCAGGCCGTGGAGAACCCCGCTGGCACCGCGCGCTACCAGCTCTTCCGTCCGGCCGACTACTCGAGGCTCGGGTTCCTGAGCCCGATCGTCACCTGGGGAGTCGGGACTGGCGGGAACCCCGCCCAGTACTCGGAGCTGCTCGACCATCTCGCGTCGTACGGGTTCACGGTGATCGTCCCGGGCCAGCGCAACACCGGCAGCGGCGACGAGATGGCGGCGGCGGTGCGTTACCTGATCGCCCAGGCCGGGACCGCCGGAAGCGTCTTCCATGACCGCCTGGACGTGGGCAGGGTGGCCGCGGCCGGCCATTCTCAGGGCGCCGGCGGCGCGGTCCGGGCGGCCATCAACAACCCGACGTTGATCGACACAGTCGTGACCTTCTCACTGCCCAGCAAGACCTGGGCCGCGGCCAACGCGGACTGCCCGACGAAGAGCGACTGCATGTTCGACCTGACCCAGCTCCGCCAGCCGGCATTCCTCGTCGGAACGCACGGGGCCTTCGACTCGGTCATCGCCAGCGCCGCGACCGAGCGGACCTTCTACAACCAGGTGCCGGGCCGCGCCGTACTCGGCCTCATCGAGAGCTCCGGCGGGAAGGTGGCCGACCACAACTCGGTCCAGGACCGCGACGGGTCCCGTGGCTTCCTCGGTTATGTCACCGCGTGGCTGTGCGCCGAGCTGCGCGGCGACCCGGTGGCAGTCGCCGCGTTCGACGGCACCCGTCCCGAACTCGTCGGCAACGCCAACTGGCCCGGCAGCGCCGCCAGGTGAAAGGATCTTGCCTCGCGGCACGGTCGCGCAAGGGCGACCGTTGGCACGTGCCTTCACCGTGTCGGACATCATGGCCGCTATGCCGCGCGTACGACGGTCACCGGGAACGGTGACCTTCCTGGACGTCCTTCGCCACCTGCTCCGCCCGCCCGCCCCAGACGCCGTGAACAAGCTCATCGACGAAATGGAGGCGGGCGGGCTCGTCACGCGGCCCATCGCGGTCGTTTGTTTCCTGCGCGGCACGGTCGGCTCCCTCCCGCGACGTTGGCAACAGGGCATTCTGACGCTCGACGGCCACACGCTCAGCTGGACCCGCTACTTCGCAGTACGACGAGACAGGACACGACTTCCGTCGGGGCTGGACGTCGAGCAGGTGCGCGCCGTCACCGGCACCGAACGGCTCCACATCAAGGAAGAACTATTCCGCATCATCGTCTGCTACACCGGGCCAGGTCGCGTCGACCTAGGCGTACCGACCATCGACGTGCCGCTCGTACGGCGCGCTATACAACGCGACAAGCAAGCACTCAATCCGTAGTTTAATTTGGATCTTCCATCGACATCCATGGACGGCTGTGCGGCACATTGTCCGCCGACGTCTGCTCACGTCCACTGGTGTAGGTCACGGGCCGGCTGACGCCCGCCGGGGTCCATGAACGTCCGCCGTCGTTCGCGGGCCAGCCCTACGCGGGCGCCATCCATGATCACCCGTCTGCGGTCCGGTTCGCCAAGACTCGACCGTTCGCCAGCTCTGTGGTGAAGCCCAGGAGGTCAGGTCATGAGGCAAGAGCCGTGTCCAGAAACTCCCACCGCGCGTGTCACTGGGTACCCGCGTCCAGGCCGTCGACAGCCAAATGACCGAAAGCGTCGCTCCAGGCCGCATACCACTGGCGGAACCACGGATGGGACTGCGCGAGCGGGACGACAGAGCGCACCGTCTCCTGGTAGTACGAACGACGTTTCTCCGGCCGAGGATGTGTGTCCAGCCGCTGCACGTTGCTCAGCCGGTCCGCCAGCTTCACCAACAGTGCATCATCCGGAGCGCTAAGCAACCGCGTCAGATATGCCGCCCGCACCTCCTCACGTGTCTGGCCCTCCGACGGTGCGGGCTTGGTCACCCAGTCGACCAAGCCCGCGACGCGGTCACCGAAGCCCGCGCGCACAGCCTCCAGCGAGCACTCCGTGTCCTCGACCACGTCGTGGAGCACGGCCGCGCGCAACACGTCGATGTCAGTCGTTCCGATCGCCTCCACCAACACACACACGACCTCAAGCAGATGCTCGACATAAGGCTCACCCGCCGGCCGAGTCTGGTCCGCGTGCCACCGAACAGCGAAGGCGACCGCATCATCCAGCGAGGCTAGATCCTGTTCCGCGACGCGCCTGGCCAATCGCCCACGCACGGACGGCCAACCGGCCGCCGCCTCGAACACCTGCAACATGCCCCGATCTCCCTTCACGTGCCACAGCGACCGACAAGCAGGGCGCCCTCGCACACGATCACATCAGGACACTACTAGTGATTCACGACATGCCCGTGCCTTTTGAAAGCTGGGTCTGATCAGGGCAAGCCGGACGGCGGCGTACGGCTGGGGTCCGACTGCTGCGACCGGAACTCGCGGCTCACACGAGATCCCGCAGGCTACCGGCCGCCGAATTGGAGCAGCTGCCCGCCGCGCCCCATGTCGACGTCCGGTATGCGAACAACAAGGTCGAAGCTGATCACGGCCGGCTGAAAGCCCGGCTGCGGCCGATGCGCGGGCTCAAACGCCTCCGCTGCGCCCAGGTCATCGGATCCGGGCACACCTTCGTCCAAAACGTCCGCCGCGGCCACTACGAACGTGCCACCGACGCCGAACCCCATCGCCGGCTCGCGCAAGCGTTCACCGAGCTCGCTCGGACCCTCTGACCAGGGCAGCAACCAGCATTCGCCATGCTTCACCTCGGCCGAACGCAACAGCGCCATTCCCAGGACCCTGGTCACCGCGCGGCTGCCGTTCATCACGAACGACCACAGCTCGTCGATTGGAAACGGGTTTGTAGCCGAGGAGGAAATCCAGGTGGCAATGCCGAAGCCGGGGCCCTACGTCGGCGTGCGCGTCCAGGCGCGGACGGCGAGTTTCCCGGTGGTGCCGATGTCGAGGTGGAGCGTCAGGGTCACCGGATCGGCACCGGGCTGGGCTCGCACCCTGACGTAGGTGACTCTGCCGGCGGCGCTGCGCCACAGGAGGCTCGAGAAGGCGCTCTCGCCGGGTTTCAGGACTAGCGGATGGGCTGGCTCGTCGAATTCCCCGCCCGGGAGGATGATGCCGCCGCTCCCGTGCAGGATCTGGACACCTTCGACGAGTGACCGGTCGGTGTCCAGCGGTTCCAGGAGCGGGTAGCCGTCGAGTGAGTAGTCGCGCGTCCCGCAGTTCTCCAGGCGTAGACCCCGTATGTGCAGCCCGGTCGCGGATGTGCCGCCCTCGAGAGTGAGGCGGAGGCCGGAGGGCGGGCACTCGCCGGGCTCGGGCGGCGCCTCGGCGGCAGGCACCTTGGTCACCTCGCCGACCCTGACGCGGGTCACCGGGCACGCTCTGGGGTCCAGCGCCCCCAGTTGGACCGTGCCGCGCACGGTCGCGCCGGGACCGACCGATCGCACGGTCACGTATCTGCTGCCCCCGCCCTCGCCGGTCTTCGTGAGGAAGTCGAACAGGATCGTGTATGTGAACGCCTCGGCGCCGTCGTTGGTGACCTCGTAGGTGGCCGAGATCGGGGGGCCGTTGGTGGGAAGGGGGGCGGGGTAGGCGTCGGGGCACGGGGGGAGCCTGCCCGAGAAGACGGTCTTCGAGGTGATCCGGACGCCATCCACGGGCGGGACGGTGACGGAGGTCCGGGCCACGGTCGGGCCCCCGAACACGGATCCGCATGCCGTGAGCAGCAGAAGTACGGAGAGGGCCGGAAGAAGGGCGGCAGCTCTGCGCATCCGATCATCCCATCAGGGGTAGGAGCGCCAGCTACCACCGACGCCCGGTACGCAGGTCCGCGCCAGGTTTCGACGGCAGCGACCATACACAGAGACGATCAATCGGGTTCCACCCACGAATACACGACAGTTGAATACACGACTCCGCCAGCCTCCCGAGTGCGACGGCCGCCGCGGCGACAACGCCGAGGAACCTGCCAGTGCCGCCGGCTGACGACGCCTGCGACCCGCGATCCATGGAGGTCTGCGACCCCTCCGTCATTCTCGATACGGATCCGACCTCGGTGCCCCGAACGCGTCCAACCGGGCGTTATGCGGCGGCGAGTCAGGCCATGTGAACGTGTTTTCCCACTCCAGCCCGCCGTCGACGACCCGAGGGCGGTAGTCGCCCACGTCACCGCCGGCCTCTACCGCGTCCGCGAACTGGGTCAGCATCGCGGCCAGCGACGGCCACCGGGCCATGCTGGACGCACCCTCCTTGTCATGTACGCCGACCGGCCCTTCGCCGCCGTCCCGCTGGTCGGTGAACAGACAGCCGGCCCAGACCGCGTCCGCGAACGGCACCCAGGACGGGTGCCACCACCAGCCGACCTGGTCGGTGCCCGTCTTCTCCTCGCTGCTCAGGACAATCTCGGTCAGCATCTGGCCGTGGCGCACGATGTCGGCAAGGGGTAGCAGCCGATAGTTGCCGGGCAGGAACTTCGCCCGCAGCACGTATGCGCCGTCCTTCTTCCAGTCGTCGACGCCGTCGTGCAGGCCGAGCAGCGTGACAAGGCTCGGAGGAAACGCCACACCAAGCGCACGCTCCGCCTCAGCGATCGCCGACCTCTCCGCCGGCGGGTTCAGCTGCCCGTGGCTGACGGGCGCGTGCTCGGCGAGCCAGCGCTCGATCCGTGACCAGGAGCGGGCTACCAGGGAAGCGTCATCCACGACGACATTGTCGATCGTTCGCCGAGCCGCAAACGCGGCGGCCGTCGGCTCGACAGGCTCAGCGCGCCTGGTAGGCGGCGGCTAGTTTGCCGGCTTTCCCGGCATGCGATCGGTCTCGCCGGAGCGCTGTGATGTCAGGTCGAACCCGAGTCGTCATCCCAGCTGATTGTGAGGGTGCTCCTGAAGCCGCCCTCACCCCGGCTGGTGATCAGTGGTTCGACGGGTTGCTGTCCCGCCGGCCAGGTACGCACGGCGCGGTAGGGATACCCGTCCTGGCCAGGCGTCTCCCAGTCCAGCTCGACCTGCTCTCCGGCCCGCAGGCCGCGGTAGCCAGCGATCAACAGGTGGCTGAAGTGGATCCAGCAACCACCGGGAGTCTCCAGCGAGTCGATGACTCCCCAGCCGTCCTCGTTCGACCACTCCCGAACAGTGCCGCGAGATGTGGCGTCGCTCGTGCCTCCACGTCGGGCCAGTCCGTCAACAAGCACCGTCGTGCCGCCTGGCTTGACGCAGGCGGCCGAGTTCTGGAACCCAGGCTCGGGGATAGCGCTCAAGGGAGTGGCGGGCCCCAAGTCCGCGCGGACCTGCGCGACGGGCCGCGGTGACCTGGGCACGGTTGGAGACGTCGACGACGTAGCCGTGGACGGCGTCGCCATGCTTCTGCATGCGCGCGACTTCGGTGTCGAGCAGCTCGGCCTGGACGTCGAAGACCGCGACCTTGGTTCCCCGGGCCGCGAGTGCCTCGGTGATCGCGAGTCCCAGGCCTGACGCCCCGCCGGTCACGATCGCGGTGGTCCCCTCGAAGGGCATGCGTGTCCGTCCTTCCGTCGGTGGAGGGTGCCTTGACAGTGCCCGAGTGTGGCGCGCATCATGCTATTAATCAATCGATTGATTTACTCGAGTGAGGGTGCTGACCGCCTGGCGTCCGGTGCTGGCGTGGCACGGACGGGGCTCCCGCGATCGCCCACCGTCGGACGCCCGCCACCTCGGCGCGTTCGCGTCACGGTGGACAGACCCTCCTCAGTGCCTCCGACGGCATGCCACCGGCCCCCTGCGCGTCCCGTGCGCGCGGAGGCCTCCGACCCACTGTTTCGCCCTGCTCAAGGAGAACTGGACTGATGACGATCGAAGCGACACGGGCCGCACTGCCCGGAGAATGGCTCGACGACGCCAAGATCGGCTTGTCGGGCCTGGACTGCGACCCGGACGGGTTCCGATGGAAGATCCCAACAGCGCGGTATACCTCCCCCCAGACCGCCGCGCAGGAACGCGAGCTGATCTGGAAGAGGACCTGGCAGGTCGTCGGCCGGGTCAGCGAGCTGGCGAAGACTGGCGACTGGAAGACCTACCAGCTGTTCGACCAGTCCTTCATCGTGGTGCGCGGCCGGGACGGCGTCATCCGCGGCTTCGTCAACGCGTGCCGTCACCGTGGCAACCTGCTGTGCGCCGAGCGCACGGGCACCTCACGGCAGTTCCTCTGCCAATACCACCTGTGGTCCTACGACCTGGAGGGCAACTGCCGCGGCATCCTGCGCGAGAACCTCTCGGGTATCGACAAGAGCGACGTCTCGCTGCTGTCCGTGCCCGTGGAGACGTCCGGCGGGTTCATCTTCCTCAACCCGGACCCGGACGCGAAACCGCTGGCCGAGTACCTCGGATCCGAGGTGATCGAGCTGCTCAGGCCGTACGAGATGGACCGGTTCGTTACCGTCATGGACGTCCAGGAGGCCCTCGAGTGCAACTGGAAGGTCGTCATGGACGCTTTCCAGGAGGGTTACCACCTTTGGGGTGTGCATCCGCAGCTGCTGAACGTGATCTACCCGGACCCGGAGAAGGGCCGCTACTGGTTCCTCGGCGACCACAGCGTCGCGACCACGCCGTTCGACGTGCCCAGGGGTGAGCACTTCGGCCCGGAGGAGCAGGTCGCCGGGATCCGCAAGCTCCCGGAAACCTTCCCCGCGGTCCCGCTGATGCTGCCCCGTTTCGAGGAGCTCGTCGCGACCTACCGCGACGAGAACGGGATGCTGGAATTCCCGGAAGGCGTCACCGCCCGCACGCTGCTACAGCAGGCCACCCGCGACACGCTCACCGGCATGGGCCTGGACGTGAGCAGGCTGACGGACGATCAGATGACGGACAACCAGGGCTGGGTGCTCTTCCCGAACTTCTTCATGACGGTCCGCGCGGGCGAATGCCACATCACCATGCCCACTCCGCACCCGTCTGGTGACCCGAACAAGTGCGTCTGGCACGTCGCCAGCTACATGTACCTGCCGGACGAACTGGCAGCGGCGGCAAAGGTGGACCTGACCGTCGTCGACGAGCCGGGCAGCCACACCTACTTCGAGGCGCTCCAGCAGGACTGGGAGCAGATGCAGCGCCAGCAGGCCGGGCTTCGCAACAGCCGCCTGGAGCACGAGACGATCACCCGTGAGGAGATCGTCGTCGCGAACTTCCACCGCGTCCTCGACCGCTACCTGGCCGGCGCCCGGTCCTGACGCTTTCCCGCGGCCCGTGACCGGTCCGCCACGCGGGATCTGCCGCGGCCTGGGCGAGCGTGTCTTCGAATCCACCATCTCACCTATGGGAGCAGGCTTATGGCGCTCGCGCTGCGCGACCTCGACGAGGTCATCGGCGATTACACGGGCCTCTCACGGGTCGCACTGGAGTACACCCAGCTGATGAAGAAGCTGGTCAGCGCGGGCAAACAGCCCGGTTTCTCGGCGGAAAGCTGGGCGCCGGTAGCCGAGCTGGTCGCCGTCGACTCCTTCGAGCGGGTCGGCCCGTTCAAGGAGGTCATGAACTGGCCGGAGTACGCGGCGTTCCTCACCCAGTGGGCGCAGACCTCCGAGTGGGAGTGCTCGTTCAAGCGGGTCACCGAGGTGGACACCCTGGTGCTACTCGAGCTGGAGGAGCGCAGCACGGTTGCCGGCTACAGCAACGCGGTGAACTCGGCGACCACCTACGAGTTCGACGCCGCCGGCAAGGTCGTGCACCTGGCTGTCTACCTGCAGATGCCGTTACCGGACCCCGACCTGCTCACGAGCTACGACGGCATCCAGATCACCGAGTGAGCCGCCGGACCGGTCAGCAGGCTCGGCGCGGACCGCAAGGATGTCCGGGTCCGGGTCCTGGGCCGGCCGTCGGTGCGACCGGATCGTCGGCGGCCGGTCCGGCCAGCCGGCCACGTGCGCGGACCGCACCTTCTCGCCACCCGCGCCCTGCGGACTGGCGCGGGTGCGCAGCTCGGAAGCCAAACCGCGAGAAGGGAACGCCTGCATGGCGCGAGTCGAACCGCTGCGACCCCACCAGTTCCCGCCGCGGATGCGCGCGGCGCTGGCGGCCATGGTCCCACCGGAGCCGCGTTATCCCATGCCGAATGCCGAAGGGCGACCCAAGGCGCTGGGCATGCTCGGAACCTTCGCGCACCACCCCCAGCTCGCGCGAGCGTTCTTCACCTTCAACGGTCAGGTGCTGCTCGCGACGACCCTGTCACCCCGACAGCGCGAGATCCTTGTTCTGCGGGTCGCCGCGCGACGCGCCTGTGGCTATTTGTGGGCCGAGCACGCCCACCTTGCCAAGGAGGCAGGGCTCACCGCCGAGGAGGTAGCCCGGATCACGTCGGACCCGGGAGCGCCGTTCTTCAACCCGATAGACACGGCGCTGTTACGCGCCGTCGACGAAATCGTCACCGACGGGGTGTTGACCGACGGCACCTGGTCGGCACTCGCCTCCGCGCTAGACACCCAGCAGATGCTCGACGTCATCTTCACCATCGGCGCCTACGAGACGGTGTCGGCCATGCTGCGCTCGTTCGGGATCGAGCCCGACGACTCCATGGACCCGTCGTGACCCCCGGCCAGCACCCTGCCGCGCCGGTACGGCCCACGCCGCCCGGCGAGGCACCACGCCGTTCGCCGGACGGGTGCGTGCGAAACTCGGGGACGACGACAACCAGGAGAAACCGTGGCGGGCACCCCGTCGCTGCTGGGCCGGCCGGTCGGCTCCCACGGCGACCAGTCAAGGCAGCGCATTCTCGAGGCGACCCTGCGCTGTGTCGCCGACGTCGGCTACGCGCGCGCCACCATCCGCGAGATCGCCCGGGCAGCGGGCATGACCAGCGGCAGCCTCTACCACTACTTCCCGAACAAGGCCGAACTGGTCAAGGAGACCTTCCGCGACCTCGCCCAGCACACGGTCCCCCGGTTCACCGTCGCCGTTGCGGCCACCGACGGTGTCCTCAACAAGCTCATGGCCATCCTGGACGAGGCCGACCGGATGGTGCGCGACAACCCCTACGCGGTCCCCTTCGACCGCGCGATCCGGGTGCAGAGCGCCTCGGACCTGCACCTGGCCGAAGACAGCGACACCATCGTCGCCTCCATCCACGGCGTGGTCGCTGACGTCCTGCACCAGGCCAGCGACCAGGGCGCCCTCACGGACAACATCGACGTCCACGCCGCCACGAACGCGATCCACGTCCTGCTCATGGGCCTCTACGAGCATGCGCTGACCACGCCAGCCGACGAGTACCACGACACCGTCCGCGCCCTGAAACTGCTCATCCAGGGGATGTTCTTCGACCGCACCCGCCTGGCATAGCCGGAGCGGCGCACGGGGCCTTCGGCAGCCGACCGGTATGTCGGCGTGCCGAGCGTGGACAGGCGTCGTGGCTGCCTGGATCCGGTCGGTGATGGCCGTGCTCCTGGCGTTACCTGCCGCCATCGCTGGGTGCGCGGCGTCGCCGGATACGAACTCGGGGCCAGGCCAAACCTGTTCGACAAATATTCCCGGCGTAACCGCCACATCGGTCAAGATCGGATACATCTATCCCGACACCGGGCCCGCGGCGCTCACGACCGTCTTCAGAGGCGCTCGTGCCGGCGCCTCCGCCCGCATCGACCAGCAGAACGACCAGGGCGGCGTCAACGGTCGTCGTATCGATCTGGTCTGGGGTGACGACCAGTCCAACCCGGACGCGTTCCTGCTGACCGCGCACCGCCTGGTCGACTCCGAGAAGGTCTTCGGCCTGGTCCTGAACTCCGTGGTCGTGGACAAGGCGGTCGGCTGGCTCGCGCAGGAAGACGTTCCGGTCACCGGCACCGCCAGCAGCGTGGTCTGGAGCGAGTACCCCAACCTTTTCCACTTCGGGAACCGGTACAACCCGGGCGACACCTCGGTGATCGGCGACTTCGTCAAGGCGAGGGGCGGCACCAAGGCGATCCTCGTCACCGACCGAGACCTCTCGGCCACGCAGAATCTCGCGGCGAAGTTTGCGCCGAGTCTGCAGAGCCGTGGAGTCACCGTCGTCGACACGCTTTCCTACACGCAAGGCATCACGAACCCGGCGAGCCTCGTCGCGCGCATCAAGAACTCGGGCGCGGACACACTGATCGGCGCCGCCCAGACCGAGTCGTTCATCGACGTCTACGCGGCGGCCAAGGCAGCCGGCGTCCGGCTGCGCGTGGCGCTGGCGTCCAGTGGCATCAGCCCCGACCTGCTCGCCCAGCGCGGCGGTGACATGGCCGGCATGACTGTGCTGTCCACGATCGCCGCCCCGGACTCCCCGGCCAGGGCCGCCTACGTGGAGGCGATGAGCACCTACGCACCGGAGGCGGTCGACCCGACCGAGGAGCTCGCCATCGGCGGCTACGTCGCCGCCGACCAGATGATCAATGGCCTGCGGCTCGCGGGCGCCTGCCCGACGCGACAGGGCTTCATCGACGCCCTCCGCTCGGTGACCAAGTACTCGGCCGGCGGCCTGATCGCCCCTATCGACGTCAGCCGACCCAGGCAGCCGACGCTCTGCGAGAACTTCCTGACCGTCGACCCGACCGGGAAGAACCTGGTCGTGCTACCGCCGCCCGCCGCCCGCCGCCCGCCGCACTCGCCCGCGACGGCTACTGGTGCGGCACCGCCCTGAACTGACCCCTGTTGGAACGGCGTTGTTGCGTTGGGCCGGGGCGAGGCATGGCGGATGCGGGTTACTGCGCTGGTCACAGGGCCAGGGCGAGCTCGGTGAAGGCGTCCGCGAGTCGGCGGTGGGGTTCGGCCTCGACGGCGAGTTCGTAGTGGCCGCGGCGAAGATTCTGAACGAACGCGTGCCCTGAGGCGATGACCTGGGCGGAGCGGAGGCGTTTGAGCCCTCGCATCGGTCGCAACCAGGCTTTCAACCGTCCGTGATCGGCCTCGATCGGGTTGTTGGCATACCTGGCATCGATGTGATGGGCAGCAGGCAGCTGCTCGTCGAGGACCCACGGGTAGGCCGCGGCCCGGTCAGTGGTCACCTCGACCGGACGGCGGCCGTGGGCCAGCGCCCGGGTGAAGAACCGGCGGGCCGCAGCCAGGTCTCGCTTCTCGGAGGCCAGTACATCGATGACCTGGCCGAACTGGTCGATCGCTCGGTACAGGTAGCACCACCTGCCCACCCATTACGTCTCGTCGACGAACCATCTATCGCCCGGGCTGTGCCGGCACGGCCGGGCGGCGTCGACCAGCAGCTGAGTGAAGCGCTGCACCCACCTGTAGACGCTGACGTGATCGACGG
Organism: Pseudofrankia saprophytica; assembly: GCF_000235425.2. Classification (NCBI taxonomy): domain Bacteria; kingdom Bacillati; phylum Actinomycetota; class Actinomycetes; order Frankiales; family Frankiaceae; genus Pseudofrankia; species Pseudofrankia saprophytica. Next base: position 2,116,958 of record NZ_KI912266.1, on the reverse strand, counting down.
CGATGCCGCGTTCGGCCAGCAGCTCCTCGACATTCCGGTACGACAGCGCGAACCGCAGATACCAGCGAACTCCCAGAACGATGACCTCCGGCGGGAACCGGAAGCCGGTGAACTCCGAGACCGGCACCGGCGGACAAGGACGGCAGCGAGCCACCATCCGATCATGCCTGGCCGCCGGACCCGACCACCGCATCCGCGAACGCAACAGAGCCGCCCGGGTGCGATCCCCCGGGCCATCCGACCAGGCCACGGGGCCGCATTTGCGTAGAAAGCCCACATCCCCGGCCTCCCTATCGCTGCCGGCGGCACCGTTTTGGCGCTTCGCAGTGCCTCGCCGGGCGTTGCGACCTCCAGACGGCCGAAGGCGGTGCGACCGGGGATCGGTCGCACCGCCTTCGGCCGTGCGTGGAGGTAATCAGGTCAGGGAGAAGAGATATTCGTGGCCGAAGGTCTGGAGGTCCTTGATGGGGACGATGGCCTTCTTCGCCCCGTCGAACCGGACGAGCGCGGCGCAGTCGTTGCCCAGGACGCGCCCGGCGGGCCAGGTGGAGCCGCACAGCGCGTTGCCCAGCGCGGGGTAGTCGAAGCCGGAGTTGAGGACCTTGGCGAGGGCCTCGGTGGTGACCGAGCCGTTGATCTTCGCGAAGGCCTTGAGGAACAGGTCCGCGGCACCGTAGGAGGTCAGCGTCCCGGAGGCGCTGGCGTCCGCCTGCGAGCCGACGGCCTTCAGGTCGGCGTCGATCTGCTTGAAGGTGTCGCTCGGGAAGACGCCCGAGCCGAAGTTCGGCGTCATCGCGTACGCCTTGTCGAGCTGGTCGGCCAGCGGCGCGAGTCGCGGGTCGGCGAAGTAGATCAGGACGTCGCCGGTGTAGCCCGACGACCGCAGCGCGGCCACGAGCGGGAAGATCTGGGCCGGCGGGGTCGTCGACGCGACCAGGTTCGCGCCGCTGGCGATGATGTCGCGGGCGATCGGCGTGTAGTCCGACAGCGGCGGCGCCCCGGGCCCCGGGATCGGGGTCTTGGCGTAGGGGGCCTTCATCCCCAGCCCGACGGCCATCTTCGCGAAGCTCTTCACGGAGCTCGCCCCGGCCGCGACGCTCGACCCGATGAACGCGGCACTCACGTCAGCCGGCTTCTTGCCCGAGCCCGTCAGGTAGCTCTCCAGACCGGCGGACGAGTAGAACGTCTGCCCGGGCAGCACACCCGCGCAGGCGATCGCCTGGGTGACGGAGAAGCCGAACTGGCGGTTGTTCCAGCCGCAGTAGTCGTTCGAGATGCCCCAGCCGAAGTAGGGCACGTGCTTGTCGTTGAGGTAGTCCCCGACGGTGGAGACCGTCGCGGTGAAGGGCACCAGACCGAAGACCTTCTTGTCCTCGACCATCTCGGTCACGGCGTCCTTGGACGTCGTGGGATCGGCACCGCTGTCGGTACAGCCCGCGTAGGAGAAGGTGTAGCCGTTCACCCCGCCCTCGCGGTTGGCACGTTCGAACCGCGCCTTCGCGCCGTCGCACACGCCCGGGAAGTTCTCGATACCGGTCGTGTCCTTGACGTCGGCGACGCCACCGATCGTGATGACCTTGCCGTTCACGCCGCGGACCGTGTCGCCGGTCGCGAACTCGATCGGCCCCGCCTTCTCGATCGCCAGCTTGCTGGCCGCGGCGGCGTCCATCGGCTTACCCAGGTCCACGGGTGCCGAGGAGGTGCCGTTGTCGGTGGTGGAGCTACACGAGGCGAACGTGACCGCGGCCACCAGCGCCGCGACGCCGGCCAACCCGGCCCGCGCCCGACGTGAACGCAACAAGATCACAGGTCTTCTCTATTCTTGGAGAACGTCTGGACGCGACGGGTGGCTTCCGACAGCGGTTGCGCCGCCGAGAGACTTGAAGGTGTCACGCGTGCTTGGCGTCGACGAGCTTGGTCAGCAGTGTGAAGCTGTCGTGTGCGGCGACGGCGGCGACGCATCGCTCGACGCCGACCCGGGAGATCTCGAACGGCTGCATGGTGTCGCCGGCTTCGGCGGTGCAGACGGCCGCGAGGAAGAATTCGGTCATGGCGGCGCCGTACCACACCCACAGGTCGTCGAGGTCGGCGCGGATGTTCGCCGCGTCCAGCCACGCCGCGTACCGCTCGACCAGCCCTCGTTCGATCTTGCGGAGCACCTCGGGCTCGACCGAGGCCGCCGCGAAGTACGCGACGTCGCGTATGCCGGCGCCGGACATCGCGTTCTGCCAGTCCAACAGTCCCGGGGAGCCGCCCTTGAAGAAGAGGTTCCCGAGGTGCGGGTCGGCGTGGATCAGAGTCTGTGGCAGGGCGGCCCAGAACCCGTCGATGTCCCGGCTGCGTTCGAAGAACATGCGGCACTGCCGCTTCATGGACTCGGGAACAAGGTCGGCGGCCTGGCCTTTCATGGTGCCGAGGAGACGACGGCGGATGAGATCCCCGAGGCGGTCAGCGGCCGGCGCGCGCCCGACCAACGCCTTGAGGTCGCCGCTGAAACGAGTGGTCTCCCAGAAGGCGATGTGCAGGTCGGCCAGCGCGTCGACAACGGCCTCGGCCTCGGCGGGCGTCACCGAGTCGCGGACTGTCCGGAATCGCGCCGTGGAGGACAGGTCCTCCAGCAACACAACGGCGCGCCCTCTGAACCGGTTGACGCTGGCGGCGTAACACCGCGGGGTGAGGACTGGCGGGCGTTCCCCCAGCGCGTGGTAGGCAAGGACCTCCCGGGCGCCGAGTCCGAAAACGTTCATCAGCACATGCTGGCTGTAGTGGTGAGGCGTGAACTTCAGGAACAGATGGCCGGGTACCTCGGTCGCATCGGAGTCCACGGCGAGGCGGGCGCGCGCGGCGGTTCCTGAGTGTTCGTCGATGACGCTGACCGACCGGACCGTTCCCGGCGCCAAGCCGAACGCGGCCTCCAACCATCGCGTGTTGGCCTGGTGCGCCCGGAGCGGGACCGACGCGCCGCCGGGCAGCGCCCGATCGAGACCTGCCCGAACGGCCTCCGTCATGGCCATGCCAAGGCCGAGCGCCGTGAACAGTGATCGCGTGACCACGAGGAATGCCCTCCGCAACGGAACTCTGGATGGTGGAGTCGTCGTGCGCCAACGGGCGGCATAGAACGCTGACCGCTACCGCGGCGGACGAAGAGGGCGGCCGTCGAGGGGGTGACCGTCCTCAGCCCACCCCCTCGACGGCCGCGTGTTTCAGGAGCCGGTGGCCGTGGAGGCGGGGACCGGGTTGCCGCACCAGAAACCGGTCGGAGTGTTGCCCGGCACCGTCGCGTAGCCGTCGCCCGTCGCGTTCACCTTGAGGAAGTTGAAGCAGGACACCGGGTCGTGTGGCCGGCTCAGGTTGGTCGGAGCGAGCAGGCCGCCTGCGTCGTAGCTGGTCACCTTCCGCAGGTTGGTGATGAACGACTGTCTCGTGGGGCACGGGCCGGCCAGCTGCAGGCCCTTGATCATCTCATCCGCCGCCGCGTAGGAAACGATCGCGACGTCGTCGAACGGGCTCGTCGTCTCCGGGGAATAGGTGGTTATGGCATCGCGATAGGCCTGGATGGCCGGCGAGTTCGTCGTGTACGACTGGAAGGCCATGGTCATCGACATGCCAGCCATATCCTTACCCCGCTGCTGGATCTCGGTGGGGCCGTAGTTGCTGGAGCTGAGCGCGACCTTGAGGTTGACACCGGCGGCCTTGGCGGCGGCATAGATGTCGATGAAGGCATCGGCCTGAGTCGCGCCGATCAGGGTGTCGGCCCCGTCCTGGCGCAGCTGGGTCGCCACCTTGGCCGGGTCGGAGACGTCCTGCGTGTAGGGCGTCTCCCCCACGACGGCGATCCCCTGGCTGCGCACGCTGGCGACCAACTGGCCGGCGAGGTCCGCGGAGGTCTGCGAGGTCGGGTCGATCACGAGGAGTGCCTTGGTGCCACCTTGGGCCTTGATGTAGCGGCCAAACGTGTCGACAGCGCCGCCCTTGTTGTACAGCGAGCCGAAGTGGAACAGGTTGCTGTAGTTACTCCAGATCGGGCTGGAGGGGAGGCCCACCATCGGGACACCCTTCGTCTGGAGCCAGCTCGCGGACTCGTCGGTGAGGCTGACCGTCTGCGCGATCAGGCCGAAGACCTGGTCGGCCGTGACGAGGTGCTGCACGGCATTGGTGAACACGTTCACGTTCGCCTCGTCGTCTTGCCAGGTGAGATCGATCTTGCGGCCGTACACGCCGCCAGCGGCGTTCTCCTTGTCGATGCGCGCCTCCACCGCCCCGCGCGCCGGCCGGAAGGCCTCAGCGACAGCGCCGCCGGTGTCGGGCAGGACGAGTCCGATCTTGATGGAGTCACCCGTCACGCCAGGCACCCCGGTCGTGCACGACGAGTGGCTACCCGTCGCGTTGGACGATGAGGAACTGCAGCCCATCACGGTCGACGCGGCGACCAGAAACGCGGCCGAGGCCGCCGTGTGGGCGCGCAGCCGACCCCGGCCCGCGGCCTTCGTCGCCCCGTGAGCCGCTCCGCGCGACGCCACTGGCGACCCGCCCTCGGTCGCGAGACCGTGCCTCGTCACTCCCAGGCTCCCTCGTCATCGTGTGACCCTTGTTTTCGATGTTGGTCTTCATGTTCGTCAGCAATATCGTTCCCGCGATTCGCAGGGCCGTTACGGAGTGCGAGCCCTAGGCGGAGCTGGTCGAATCCGGCTCGGATGAGGTGGGCCAGTTCGGACCGGGGCACCTGCTTGCTGGCGTACAGCCCGACGACGGACAGGACCGCGGCGTCGGCGGCGTGGACGACGAGTCGCGGATAGAGGTCGCGGTGGGGGTCTGTGCCCGTGCGGACCGCGACTTCACGCAGGAGATCCGTCGTTGCCTGGTCGCGCGAGGCTGCACGGTGGACGACAAGTGCAGGGTTGCGCGCCGTGAGGCGGGTGGCGGCGATGAGTTGCTCGAGGGAGTCGGTGGCTTCGACCAGGCCAATGGCGGCCGCCTCGAGTGAGTCGAGGACGGGTTCGTTGGGGTCGCGGAGCAGGAATGTCTCGACGTAGTCGCTCTGCGCTCGTTCCAGGACGAACAGCACCGCCTCCTCCTTGTTGGAGAAGTAGTTACGGAACGTCCGGGGAGCGACGCCGGCGGCTTCGGCGATGGCGTCGCCGGTGACGGCGTCGAGCCCGCGCTCGAGCATCAGCGACAGGGCTGCCTGGCTCAGCGCCAACCTGGTTGCCGCCTTCTTCCGTTCCCGCAGCCCGGCCGTTGACATGGCCCCCACCCTAGGGAAAGCTGCCGGATACGGCAAGATTGCCAGGTCCGGCAGGTTCTGGGTCGACGAGCCAAGAGGATGCGAATGGTGACGGTCGAGGTCGAGGACCTGCCGACGATTCCGATGGACGACCCGGCGTGGTGGCAGGACCCGTACCCGGTGCTGCGCGAGCTTCGCGAGCGGCACCGGTTAGCCAGAACGCCCCAGGGCCTGCCCGCCTTGCTGCGCTGGGATGACGCGTTCGAGACCGTGCGGGGCACGCAGTTCATCCAGCACGGCATCGAGGTGCTCGAGGCGCGTGGGTTCCAGCCGGGAGATCCGTTACACACCTGGGGCAGCAGCCGCATCGGCGTGATGGAAGGCGAACACCACCGCCGCGTCCGATCACTGGCGGCGTGGGCGCTGTCGAAGCGGAAGACGGACGACCTGCGGCCCCTCATCCGCCACCACGCCCACGCGCTGCTCGACGCCAAGCTGGGCGTCCGCGAGATCGAAGGACGACTCGACTACGCCTACCTGCTGCCTCGTCTCGTGATGATGGACTTCCTTGGTGTTGACGAGGACGAGCTTGGCAACACCATGAACCCTGCCGGCGGCTCCACGGTGATCGACGCCTTCGGACCGGGCGAGATGACCGAACAAACCAGGGCAATGGTCAACACGTACATCCAGGCGGCCATGGATCACACGGCGATGCTCTACGACCGGCGCCGTCAGCAACCACGCGATGACCTACTCACCCACCTCGTCCAAGCTCAGAACGAAGAAGGCCGACTCACCGAGGGCGAACTGATCACCCTCTTCTCGTCCATCTTCGGCTCCGGGACAAGCACGGCGAGCATCATCGCCAGCGGGATGGCGGAGCTCGCTCGCCATCCCGAGCAGGCCCAGCTGTTGCGCAGCAACCCCGACGCGTGGAAGAAGGGCGCCAGCGAGGAGTCGCTGCGCTACCGACCCGCGATCAACGCCATCGGCCAAAAGGCCGCAAACCACACCCACGCCTTCGACAGGGACTTCGCCGCCGGCACTCACATCACCGTCGTCGTGGGCGCCGTGAACCGCGACCCGCGCCACTGGGGCGACGACGCCGAACACTTCGACATTCGACGCGACCCCCAAAACGCCTCCTTGAGCTTCGGCATCGGCCCCCACGTCTGTCTCGGCCACGCCATGTCCCGAGCGACCATCGAAGAGGCGCTCGCCGTCTTCGTCGAACGATGCGACGAGATCGAGCTCCTCCAGGAACCACGATGGATTCCCTTCGTCCAGGAAAACAAGGTCGAGAACCTGCGACTGGGCATACTGGTCAAGGAACGCGCAGCCGGCGGAACCTCGCCGATTGCCGGTGACCGGGCTTGATCCGGCGCCGGGTCGCCCGGCAGAGCTGATCGAGGTCGCCGAATTCGACCAGGCCGTCTTCGCATGCAGGTCGGCGAGGTTTCCGCCTACGGCACGCGGGCTGCGCGCTGGGCGTCGTTGCTGGGAGGGATCAGGCCTCCGCGGCTGCCCTGGTACGCCGGGTCTGAAACGGGCACGGGCCTCGGAGGGTCTGCCCGTCCGTTCGCGGCGACGGTGTCCCTGCCGAAAATTCCGTCCGCCCTGGTCAGGCCGGTCGCAGCCGTCGGGACCGAGCGTGGCGCGCCAGCGCCCGGCCCTCTCCCATCGAGGCCCGCTGCTGCGTGAGGATCCTGCTTCGTGCTGCTTCGGCTGACCTACCTCGGCGTCACCAACGCGTTCGCGCTGCTGCGCCTGCTGCCCCGCGGTGACCGCGACAAGGACATCGAGATCCTCACCCTGCGACACCAGATCGCCGTGCTGTACCGCCAGCTCGACGGCCAACGCATCCAGTTCCAGCCCGCCGACCGCGCCCTGCTTGCCGCGCTCCTGCGCACGCTGCCGAAGCCAACCCTGCACAGACTGCGGCTACTCGTGCGCCCGGATACCGTCCTGCGCTGGCACCGCGCCCTGCTCGCCCGCCGCCACGCCGCCGCCTCCCGTCCCAGACGGCGGGGCCGGCCCCGCACCGTGGCCTCGATCCGCATCCTCGTGCTGCGCCTGGCCCGGGAAAACAGCAGCTGGGGCTACCGCCGGATCCACGGCGAACTCCTCGTCCTCGGCATCAAAGTCGCCCCGTCCACGGTCTGGGAAATCCTGCACCAGGCGGGACTCGACCCCGCACCCGAGCGGACCGCGACCACCTGGGCCGACTTCCTCCGCGCCCAAGCCCACGCGATCCTCGCCGCCGACTTCATCGAAACCGTGCCCCTGACCGGGACACGCCTGTACATCCTCGCTGTGATCGAACACTCCAGCCGCCGGATCCGGATCCTCGGCGCCACCGCGCACCCCACCGCAGCGTGGGTGACCCAGGCCGCCCGCAACCTCGCCATGGACCTCCAGGACACCGGCTCGACCGCCTGTTACCTCATCCGCGACCGAGACGGAAAATACCCGGTGCTGTTCGACGCGATCCTCGCCGACACAGGGATCAAGGTTGTCCGCAGCGGCGTCCGAGTCCCTCGCATGAACGCCATCATGGAGCGGTGGGTGGGAACTGCCGCAAGGAACTCCTCGACCGAACCTTGATCTACAACCAGCGGCATCTTCTGCACGCCCTCCGTGCATACGAGGCGTTCTACAACTCACATCGGCCCCACCAGGGCATCGCGAACGCCAGACCGCTCCAGCCGCTACCCGAACCGATCATCGATACGGACCGGCTCGCCCACCTCGACATCCGCCGACGCGACCAGCTCGGCGGCATCCTCCACGAGTACGAACACGCCGCCTGACCAGCCCGGACGCAATTTTTGGCAAGCACACGGTCACGGTTCGTGGTGGTCTGAGGTACGGCGTGGTGTGGGACGCGGGGTGTTCGGGACCTACGGCCCGAGGTGCCGGCGCGCCGCACACTAATGAAAATGGTTGTCGTTACGATGTCGGATAGCTCGACTCGGCAACGTCGCCATGACCTCTCGTTTCCGCTACCCCACCGACAGGGCTGCAGCGGCGATCCCGCCGGTGAGGGCCGCCCCGGCGGCCGGCCGGCCGTTGCGCGCTCCGAGGCCTGACCCCCTCCCACGGCCGGGCATGGCGGGACGTCGGCGGTCCCACTGGCCCTTCGCCCGACACGCGCGAGCACCTGACCCTGCGCGCTCGCGAGACACGAACCGTCCACACACCCAGGAGGAATGCCATGTCGCTCGCTGTCCCCACCGCTCTGCTGGAGAAGGCCGAGTCGGGCCAGGTGCCCGACACCGAGTTCGTCGACTGCGTCCGGCTGTCCCTGCCGTATGCCTGGAGCGTCGTCAGCCAGGTCGCCGCCGATCTGCATACGGGCGACGGGGAGTTCGCCGACCACGAGGTTCCGCCACCGAGCGAGGCGGAGCGGGGGCAGCTGCTGCGGGCGCTGGCCAGCGACGCGATCCGCGGCGGTCTGGAGCGGCACTTCGGCGTGAAACTGGCATTCCAGAACTGCCACCGGGTCGCCGCGTTCCGCCTCGCCGCCGTCGGCGGCGACCGCTACCAGGCATTCATCTCACCCCGTGGCCAGCTGCTCAACCAGTCGCCGACGCTGCGCAACTGCTGAGCGCAGGGGCCGTGGGCGCCACGCCCGGCGCCCACGGCCTCACCCCATGTTCACCGTGGCCTGAGCCCCAAACCCTCGGCCCCGCCTCGCGGCCTGACGGCCGCCCACCGGAAACCCCGGACCTCCGTACCGCCCGGCCACAGAAGGGCAAGCCGGCAGGCACACCAGAACCGCCGCTTTCTCACGCACCAGCGGCCAAATTCCCTGGTGAACGCGAAGGCCCAGAACCGCGAGCTCGCCCCGACCGAGACCGAGGGCAGCGAATACGTCCCAGCCTGCAACGGCTCCTCGACCGGTCAAGGCAGGCACGGGGCAGACGCACCACGGACGACCACCCACGAGCGACGATTACGGAGCGTCAAGAGCCCTCAGCCCTAGACGATCATGATCCATGGCGCGGCCGCACGGAATGAGCACACAATGAGCACACGCCGACGATCATCGACGTCAAAAGACTGGATCAAACTTGCAAACCCGCAGGTCAGCGGGATGTTGATCGAGTCGACGAGGGGACTCGAACCCCTAACCGCCCGATTACAGGACGGCCATTTTTGCATTTCTCCGTGTTTGCGCGTGCCGCGCGTTGCGTATTCGTCCACGTCACGGCCGATTTTGCTGTCATCTAAGGTTCCGGAATGCCGCATCGCGCCCCGACGTCCGTACACACAATGAGCACACATCGGCCCTGCCGGCGATAGCCATCCAGCCGCAATGGCCACGCCGACCCATCGCCGACCGCGATTGCGGTGCGTAGCCGTCCTCCCAACCTTGCCGGCGAGACCAACCTAAACGGGAAAGGAGCTGGGCCAAACAGGCCAGCAGCATCCGGTCGGACGAGGTGTACCGATGCCTAGGACCCCGAGCTGGTGGCGCAAGACAAGGATCTCCACCTCCTTCGCGCTGTCCCGCGGACCCGCAGCACCACCAGCCCGAGGACGTTGCGCGCCAGACCGTAGAGCAAGGACCACACCATGCCGGCCAGCCTGCCCGACACGGGCGCCGCCGACACGCAAACGTGCAGCTCAACGCCCAAATCGGAGTTCTGGAGCCCCACAGTCGTGGCCCGCCGCGCCGGGCCTCCGCTGCGTCAGGCCGCGGGCGACGCGGCCGACGACGCCGTCCGGTGGCTCGTCACCGGACGGAGGTTAGGTGAGCGCGCAAGCCCTCGCCGTAGGCGGTCGGCGTGCCCGAGTAGTCCTTGATCAACGCTGGGAAACTTCCGCAGTCGAAGGTGTCCCAGGCCCACCCCAGGTAGCTGTCGCCGTGGCTGTCGAGCCAGTTCATCGTCTGGTCGCTGAAATTATGGTTGCAGTCGGTATCCCCGAACTCACCGGCGACCAGCGGGACGACCGCCGACACTGGCGCGATCTGGGTGTCGAAGCAGGACAGCGTCGTGCACCCGCCGAAGTCGTACATGTGCCAGCCGGCGGCCAGGTTGCCGGTCGGGTCCGAGGGCTTGTTCGCCAACCAGCCGGTGAGGTCGCCACCCCATCCGTTGCCGGTCGCGAGGACGATGTTCGTTGCTCCCGTGCCACGCACCGCATCGATCAGGTCCTGCATCCCGGCCACCTGGTAACCGGTGCCGCAGTCGCCGCCGTCGCGCCAACAGGGCCACGAAATGTCGTGCGGCTCGTTGTAAAGGTCGAACAGGACGGACGAGTTGCCCTTGAACGTCATGGCGACCGACCGCCAGAAGTCGGGTGCGTGGTCGGCGTCGGCCATCTGCCGCTGGCCGGTGGCCTTCTCCGTTCCCGGAGCGGACCAGTGCAGGTCGAGGACGGCGGCCATGCCGTGCGCGTTCAGCCGGCCGACGTAATCGACGATCGCCTGCCGGTACACCTGACCGGAGTACTGCGAGGGCGCGCCGTTGATCCCAAGCCAGCACGTCTCGTTCAGCGGGACCCGCACGACGTTGGCCTTCCAGGATGCGATGGCCGCCACCGAGGCGTCGTCGCTAGGTCCGTCGAACAGCCCCCAACCCTGGATGCAGGCGTACTCGGTACCGGACCGGTCCACCCCGAGCAGCCGAACTTGCGACCCTGAGGCGTCGACGATGGAGGTGCCGGAGACCCGCAACCCGCTTCCGTTCCCGGTCCCGGTGCCGGCGGCGGAAGCCGACGGCGTGGCGGTCGAGGTGGCTGGGGGCGCGGTGGGTGACGGACTGCTGGAGAAGGTCGTCGAGGTAGAGGCGCCCGGTGTCGTCGGCACCGCGGAGGTGACGGTCGGGTTCGGCGTGATGACAGGCCCGGATGAGCCGGGTGCGATCGGTTCGCAGCCGGCGACCGCCACCGCGGCGGCGCACGCGACCCCGAGCACCCAGGCTCGCCGGGCCGAAGGGCGGCGGCGCACCGTCCGGCGATCTCGGGTGGGCACGGCTGACGTTAGCCTCATCTGTCGCTCCTGGGAGTCCTGTCGGTTTCGACGGATACGGGCCCCCCAGCCACGAGTCCCACAGAGCCGGTCGCTAGGCCGGACGAAAGTGTTACCAACCGCATAAAATACCCAAACTTGACGCCCGGTCCACCCCTCCGCCGGATCAGTCCACCGGACACGACCCGGGCTGGCCCTGCGGACGGCCTAGACGTGGCGGCGGCGCAGAAGGCGCGGCAGCGGGCCAAGGAAGCGGCGGAGAGAGCGACATCCCGCCGGACCAGTCGGCGATCGCGTGAACACGGTCGATCTCCGTGCGGACCTCAGCCCCCAGCTCGCGGACCATGACCAGGTGCGGTTCTGTTGCATTGAGCCGGCTCGAAGCATGGCAGGGGCCAGGTTGGTGGCCTGATCAGATCGCCATAGCCGCTCGGTGAACGCTGCCGCGAGTCGGCGATGGGGTTCGGCGTCGAGTTCAGGCGTCAGCGTGGACGTCTTCGGGGGTCGGCGACCGGGATGCCGGGACAGGTGGAGCCGGCCGGCCCGTGTGGGGTCGGCCGGCTCCACCTGTCGACAGGCTTTTGCCTCTGTGCTGGGGTGTGTCTTCGGGGTGTGGGTCAGGCCGCCGGCTCGGGTTCGGTCTGGAGCTGGGGTGCCGCGGCTGTCCGGGCGGGCAGGTAGCGCAGGGCGATGGCGGCGGCGGCGAGCAGGGTGGCGGTGGCGGCGGTGAGGGCGAGGCTGGTGCCGTGGATGAAGGCGCTGGCGGCGGTGTGGGCGATGGCTTGTCCGGCCGGGCCGGGGGTGTGGTGGGCGATCGCGGTGGCGGCGCCGATGGACTGTCCCGCGGTGGGCGCGGTGGCGGCGGGCAGCTGGTTGGTGAGGGTGTGGGTGTAGGCGGTGGTGGCGATGCTGCCGAGGATGGCGATGCCGAGCACGCTGCCGAGGTTGCGGGTGGTGTCGTTGATCGCCGAGCCCACGCCGGTCTTGGCGGGGGGCAGCGCGTTCATGATCGATGTGGTGGCGGGTGCCATCGCCAGGCCCAGGCCGGTGGACATCACCACGGTGGCGATCAGGTAGTGCGGGTAGGTGGACGCGGTGGTGGCGGTGGCGAAGAAGGTGAGCCCGCCGGCCATGACGAGTAGGCCGCCGGCCACGGTGGCCCTGGTCCCGAGCCGGGTGGCGAGGTGGGCGCCGAACTGGGAGGCGATGGCTAGGGCGAGCGCGGAGGGCAGGGCGCGGACGCCGGCGCCGAGCGGGGAGTAGCCGAGAACGAACTGGTAGATCTGGGTGAGTAGGAACGTCACGCCGGTGAGCGCGAAGAACATTGTCATGATCGCGGCGGATGCGGCGGTGAAGCGGGGGTTGCGGAACACGGTGACGTCGACCATCGGGTGGTCACTGTGTAGCTGCCAGCCGATGAAAGCGGCGAGCAGGGCCGCGGTGGCGGCGGCGCGGGCCAGGGTGGTGGTCGAGGTCCAGCCGGCGGCGGGGGCTTGGATGAGGGTGTAGGTCAGCGTGCCCAGGCCGGCGATCGACAGCAGCGCGCCGGCGAGGTCGGGCCGGACCGGGCGCGGTGCGCGGGAGGCGGGTACCAGCAGTGTCCCGGCGGTCAGGGCGACCGCGACGACGGGCAGGTTGACCAGGAAGATCGACCCCCAGGAGAAGTGGGCCAAAAGCCAGCCGCCGGCGGTCGGGCCGATCGCGACACCGAGCCCGCTGACTCCGGACCACAGCCCGATCGCCTTGACGCGTTCGGCGGGGTCGGTGAACACGCTGGTGAGGATCGACAGCGTGGCGGGCATGACGAACGCGGCGCCCGCGCCCATCACGGCACGTAGCGCGATCAGCTGTGCGGTGGTGGTGGTCAGCGCCGCGCCGAGCGAGCCGGCGCCGAACACGATCAGCCCGGCGGCGAGGGCGCGGTGTCGGCCGTAGCGGTCGCCGAGGGCGCCGGCGGGTAGCAGCAGGGCGGCGAAGGCCAGGGTGTAGGCGTCGACGATCCAGGCGAGGCCGCTCGCGGTGGGATGCAGGTCGCGGGACAGGGTCGGGAGGGCCACGTTGACGATCGTGGTGTCGACCACGATCACCAGCAGGCTCAGGCAGAGCACGGCGAGGGTCGCCCACCGGCGGCGGAACGGGGCGGGCCGGGCGCCGAGGGAGGCGGGAGTCGCCGGGGCGCTCGGACGGGAGGGACGGGTGCGGGAAGGAGTGTGGATGGTGGTCATGCCAGGAACCTCTCTTGATTGATTGACCTATAAATTAACGGCGAAAAAAAAGACGATCAGTGGGCGGGCGGGGCGAACGCGTAGGAGCGTGGCAGGTCGATCGTGACGCCGATGGTCAGCAGCATCCCGGTGGCGAAGAACCGGGCGACCTGCTCCTGGTCGGCGCCCGTCATCTCCTTCACCGCGTCGAACAGCTCGACGAAGCAGCGGTGCACATGCGCTCGGATCTCCGGGTCGGCGGCCGCGGCGAAGCCCTGCATCCGGCACCGCATCAGGTCCTCGTCGGCAAGCAGGACCTGGTAGGCCCGACCCAGCAGGCGCAGAGACTCGGCCGGCGACTCCGCCGGGCGCAGCGCCGCAGCGAAGACCCCCCGGATCCGCTCATGCACCTGGTCCTGGCAGGCAAGGAACAACACCTTCTTGTTCTCGAACAACGCGTAGATGTAGGGCTGAGAGATCCCGGCCCGAGCCGCGATCGCCGCGGTACGCGCCGCGTGGTAACCGTTCTCGGCGAACTCGGCCACCGCGGCCGTCAACACCTGCTCGCGGCGCTCCTCCATCGAGAGGCGCCGCTCATGGACTCGCTCAGTGGCCATGAACCCATTATTGATAGACCAATCATAAGATGTCAAGCCGAGCGTCGATCCGACGCCTGGGTGAGTCGCCGAGGGGAGTCTCACCCCTCGGCGCTCGTAGATCCGGACGTGAGACTCTCGCCTCATCCGGCTCCCGTCATCCAGCCTTCGGCCGCAGTCCGAGCTGCCAGTGGGCGAACAGCCCTGGGTCGCGTCGTGCGACCTGTCCCAGGAGTCTGCGTGCCCGTCGCCAGCTGCGGTGCAGCCGTTTGTACTTCCGCATGGCCCACCGGGCAAGGTGGTCGTTGAGGTAGGAGAAGACCCGGACCAGCTCGGACCTACGGAAGCGTCCGTAATAGTTGATCCAGCCCTGGATAACAGCGTTGACCGTCTGTGCCAGGTCGAGGAGAGTCTGCCCGGAACGAAGATGTAACCGCCAGCGGCGCATCTCCTGCCGCATCCGTTTGGCGGCATAATCTGAGACCGCGGGCGAGAAGGCGACGAAACCCATACCCCGACTGTTAACTGCCAGCCGTGGCCGGAACGTGTACCCGAGGAAATCGAACCGCTCATGCTCGTAAGAACCTGAACGGTACGTGCTCTTGCAGTACACGATACGGGTCTTGGTCTCGTTGAGTTCCAAGCCCACATCCGCCAGCCGAGCCGCGATCGCGTCCCGAACGTATTGCGCCTGCCGGCCGGTCCGGCAGTGCACGATAACATCGTCACTGTAACGCTCGAAGGGCACACTCGGATGCTCCCGGGTCATCCAGGCGTCGAACGCATAGTGCAGAAAAATGTTCGCGAGCAACGGTGAGATCGCAGAGCCCTGAGGACTTCCGCGATCGCGTTCGACCAGCGTTCCGTCCGGCTGCCGCAACGGGGCAACCAGCCACCGCCGCACATACAGCAGGATCCAGCGCTGGTCGGTGTGGCGTTCCACCGCACGAAGCAGCAGATCGTGGTCGATGCTGTCGAAGAACGACCGGATGTCGAGATCAATGACCCAGTCACTGCGCCAGCAGCGTTCACGGCACACCCCGACAGCATCGAGCGCCGACCGGTTCGGCCGGTACCCGTACGAGTCCTGATGGAAGATTGGTTCCACCGCTGGCTCCAGGTACATCACCGCCACGGTCTGCGCCACCCGGTCCGTCACCGTGGGCACGCCGAGAACCCTGACCCCATCACCACCCCGTTTGGGGATCTCCACAGCGCGTACCGGCGACGGGAAATAACATCCCGACGACATCCGGTTCCACAGCCGATACAGGTTCCCTTTCAGGTCCTGCTCGAACTGGGCAATCGACTGTTCGTCGACGCCCGCCGCCCCCTTGTTCGCCTTGACTCTCTTCCACGCCTCCCACACCGCATGCTTGGAAATAGCAAATGGCTTCGACCCGCGAGGTGCATCAACTACCACCGGCTCCTCCCACCATCAGACCATGACGGTTGACCGGCCCGCGGGCCTGGACAACCCGCCCCCTTCGCTCCCCCCGCATTACCAGGGTTCACCACTACTACGAGGCGGTCCGCCCCCGTTCTCCAACGACTCGGTACTCTCCCCTCGCGGCATCCACCGCTTGAAGTTCTCCCTCCCACGACCTCGACCAGAGGCCGCAGCGCTGGAGCGACAGGTTCACACGTTCCGCACGAGAGCCCAGACCAGGCTCGCGCCGCCTCCATGCCGGGCACCATCCGGGCAGCACGCAGGCAGCCCCCGAACTCATCCCAGAGCACAAGCACGACCCTGGTTTCGATGCCATCATATTTCTTTCGACACGTCATCAGCGGTTCGCTTTCGCTCGCCTTCCTGGCCCACACCTGACGCACTCACCGGCACGCCTTTTCCGCAGCGCTCAGCACCCCGGCCCTTAACCGACGCACCCTGCGGTGGTTTGCGGCCAGCCCCTGCATGGCCGACCACGGAGGATCCACCTCCATCTCCCGCACAGCACCGCTCCAGAACGGTCTCCGTCTACATCGGAGCCCTCCTTCGTGTTCGTGTCGCACTGCTTGCCGAAAATGTCATCCGCCCTGTTCAGGGCGCTCGCAGCAGTGGCTGCCGATCGTGAGACCAGCCAGGTCCGGGCCCTCGTCCGCTGGGGTCGGTGGCTGCGGGACGATGCCGGTTCGTGCCGCTTCGCCTCACCTACCTCCGTGTCACGAACGCGTTCGCGCTGCTGCGTCTGCTCCCCGGCGGTGACGGCGCTGTTGCATCGGCCGACGCAACGGCCTCCGGGCAACATCGTCGCCGTCTCTGGCCCGGCCCGAACCCTTGGAGATCTGGCGGGTCAGCCGGCGGTTTGGCGGTGTGGTCGGGCGGTGCGTGGGATGAGGCGGGCGACGTTTTCGGCGAGGTCGCGGGCGAGTTCTGGCAAGACGTGGGTGTAGGTATCGGCGGTGATCGTGATCGTGGAGTGGCCGAGGAGTTCCTGGACGGTCTTGAGGTCGGCGCCGGCGGCGAGCGCCAGGGTCGCGGCGGCGTGGCGGAGGTCGTGGAGTCGGACCGGGGGCAGGCCGGCGCCTGTCCATAGGTCACGGAAACGGCCGCTGATCTTTGCGGGGTACGGGGAGGCGCCGTCGGAGTTGAGGAAAACGAGGTCGGTGTTCGGCCCGGCGGGTCCGGCTTTGAGCCGGTCGGTGTTCTGGCGGGCGTGGTGCTCACGCAGAACGGCCACGGTGCCGGCGTCGAGGGGATCTGGCGGTCTGCGGCGTCGGACTTGGGTTTCTTCAGCTCAGTGGCCGCGCCGTTCCGGACGATCTGCCAGCGGACGGTCAGCGTGGCGGTCGCGAGGTCGACGTCGGCCCAGTGCAGACCGCAGGCCTCGCCGCGGCGTAGGCCGCGGTGGGCTACGAGGTGGAACAGCGGGTAGAGCGGGTCGGGTTCGGCGTGGTCGAGGAACGCGCCGAGCTGGGCCGGGGTCCAGACCATGACCGGCGAGGGGATTTCGCCTGTCTCGCGCCAGCGGGTCACCCGCGCCTCGGTCCACAGCAACGCCCGTGGGGGTCTACCAGTGGGCAGCTCGACGTAGGACGCGGGGTTGTGGGTGATCAGTCCGAGGCGGATCGCGTGGTTGAGCGCGGCCCGCAGGGTGGCGCGGATCCGCTGTTTGCTCGCCGCGCCAATCGCTCTCCGTCCGTGGATCGCCTGCTTCTCCTCGGGAGTGCCGGTGGCGCGGAGGCGGCGGATGGTCTCGTTGTGGACTTCGATCCCGTCGAAAAGGTCATCGAGATCGGCGACGCTGAGCCGGTCGAGGCGCAGATGGCCGATCGCCGGGTTCAGGTGGAGACGGATGTTGGTCTGGTAGCCGGCTCTGGTCGACTCGCTGATCCGTCGCCGGCCGGCCAGCCAGGTCTGGAGCCAGGCTGCCACGCTGATCCGAGGATCGACGCCGTCGCGGCGGTGAGAGCGGTGACGGAGGTCGTCGACCTCGGGCAGCGGGCCGCCCGCGCGCAACGTCTCGACGATGAGGGCTGCAGCCTGCTCACGTTCGGCGGCGTCGGCGGGATCAGCGAGTAGCGTGCGGATCTGGCCGAGTGCGTCGTGAGCGTCGGTGTCGCTGGCCAGCCCGCCTCGGCGAATCTGGCGCCGACGGCCGTCCGCCGTCGGCGGTAGGTCTATCTGGTAGCCCCAGGTGCCGTGCTCGGACCGCCAGTCACCGTCCTCGTGTCGCAGCTTCGGGCATCGGGAACCCAGCTGGCGGCCGTTGGCGCCCCGGCACGAGCAGCGCTTGGACACCGTCCCGCTCATGGCGCCCGGGAGGTCCCTCGAGCACAGTCCCCGGTCCCGATGTGAAATCGGGCGGGTGACCAGGCTTCCAGGAATCGCGCTCCACTCACCCCCGTCTCCATCAGACGCGTTTCCTGGCTGTTCTCCAATTCCCATCAACGCGGTGCCACCGACCCTGCGGATATGGGGATGACCTGCGATTCCCAAGACCGCGAACGGGTACCCGCCACGGCGAGCGACGAGGTAACTCCTCGACCAGGCAATACCGTGGATCTTCTTGGCGGTCCGAATGCGGACCGCGATGTCCGGCCCGTGGAACTCGACCGCCATCGGAATCTTCATGATGACTCCTCTGTCTCGGAAGAGACACGGGCGACGCAGACCGCCACCCATCCTGCGCCGGAGAGCATGCGCAGCCCCAAGTTCGCCCGCGCCGGCAGCAAGGACCAACCCGCAGGTCAAGGTGGGTAACGGCCGGTCCCCGCACCGAGACGGCCGCTGAGAACTCCCTCCCAGGACGGCGACACGGCGGGCGGGCCTGGCTCCCTGAAGGCCCGGGAGCAAGGGACTACCACCGGGCTTAGGTGTCTGACAGGTCCACGGCTCGGCTGGTCATGATCACGATGTTGGAGTATGCGGAGGACCTCGATCGGGGATCCTGCGCTATTGCCCGCCCCTACCCACACCGCGAATTTCCCGCATGAAAACACGAGCCCGACACCAAAAGTCAAGACCGCACACACAGCGAGCCTACGCCGAGACGGATATATCCCCTCAACACGCGTCCGCGCGGGCCCCAGCGGCTGCAAGTAGGACGACGAGGAACGGTGCCACGGATCGATCAGGGAAGGGAGCGCTCCACTTGTGTGCTCATCGATGAGCACACAAACACCTAAAAATCTATATCTTTCACAAGATCGATAATGATAAAAACGCAGGTCAGCGGGATGTTGATCGAGCCGACGAGGGGACTCGAACCCCTAACCGCCCGATTACAAGACGGCCATTCCCGTGTTTACTGCTGCCGTCCAATATCAGGAAATACCGATTGGTCCACGTCGCGGCCACGATAGGTGTTGCGGCGGGTTTCCTGGTGCCGGGAAATGCCGCGCCGTCCGTACGCACAATGAGCACACGTCGGCCACCGATGACCGTTCTGCCCTACAGTCACGGCCGGTTGCGGCGCGTCGTCAACCGCCGATCCGGGCGGGTTGAATCCGGTTACCTGCGGTGACACTGCACAAGTAACCGGCGCGGGGCAGGACCGCGCGAACCCAGCGATACCTCCGCCAAATGGCCACGTGCAGTGTTGCATCGAGCCAAGACGAGTGATCTTGGCTGTAAATCTTTCGACCTCGAGGTCTCGAGAAGGGGCAACGGGAACCCTGAGAGCAACCGGCCGAGCCTCTGGACGGCGTGATCGCAAGAAGATCTACGGTCAAGATCGGCTGGCTTAGCTCAAGGCGCTGTTGCATTCGGCCGAGGCAAGGCGTGGCGGATACGGGTTGCTGCCCTGGTCAGACGGCCAGAGCGAGCTCGGCGAATGCTGCCGCGAGTCGACGCCGGGGATCGATGGTGGTGGCGAGTTCGTAGTGGCCGCGGCGGACGTTCTGGACGAAGACATTACCGGAGCCGATCACCTGGGCCGATCGGAGGCGTTTCAACCCGCGCATCGCCGCAGCCGGGCTTTGAGTCGTCCGTGATCGGTCTCGATCGGGTTGTTCGCATAGCGGACGTTAACGTGGTGGGCGGCGGGGAGCTGCTCATCGAGGACCCGTGGGTAGGCCGCGGCCCGGTCGGTGGTCACCTCGACCGGTCGGCAGCCGTGAGACAGCGCCCGGGTGAAGAACCGCCGCGCCGCGGCCAGGTCCCGCTTCTTGGAGGCGAGCACGTCGATGACCTGGCCGAACTGGTCGATGGCCCTGTAGAGGTATGTCCACCGTCCGGCGACCTTCACGTAGGTCTCATCGCAGAACCACCTGTCACCAGGGCTGTGGCGGCAGGGCCGGGCCGCGTCGATCAGCAGCGGAGTGAACCGCTGCACCCAGCGGAAGATTGTGACGTGGTCGACCTCGACGCCACGCTCGGCCAGCAGCTCCTCGAGATCCCGGTACGACAGCGCGTACCGCAGATACCACCGGACGCCCAGCACGATCACCTCAGGAGGGAAGCGGAACCCCGCGAACTCCGAGACCGGGACCGGTGGACGAGGGCGGCGAAGCATCACTCGATCATGCCTCGATTACCGATCCGAGCCGCGGCCCCAGCCCGTGCAACAGTGCCTGCCGACGCCCAGGCCAGGTGCCTGACTCTCCGTATGTAGGGACGGTTCCGACGGTGGCAGATGCGTCCGTGTCCTACACCTACGGTCAGGGTATGGACACCAGGTGCTGACCTGTCAGCCAGAACGGACCAACGACCATGATCGAGGGGCAGGGAGTCAGGGATGACGACACTGACTGAGCAGCTCAACGAGCTGTCCGAGGGAACGCGGAAGATCGAGGACGTTGTTGCCGCGGCGCGGGACAGGAACCGCGAGCGGCTGGAGGCGCAGCGCGCCGAGCTGAAGACCTCCGTCGAGAGAGGTAGGGCCAAGGTCAAGGAGGACGCCGCCGGGGCGAAGGCCGGCATGAAGGAGCACTGGGACGCCGTGCGCTCCTCCGTGAACCAGCGGTTCGCCGAGATGCGCGCAGACGCTGAGGAGCGCCGCAAGGACTGGGATGCCCGAAAGGCGGAGCTCCATGCTGACGTGGCGGAGCAGGACGCCGTCAACGCGATCGATCTGGCGCTCTTCGTCCTCGACGAGGCCGAGTACGCGATCGCCGACGCGATTATCACGCGCGCCGACGCCGACGAACTCGCCAAGAGCCGCTAGCCCCGTCCCGGTGCCGCCTGAGCGGATCGGGTCCGCTGGCACCCTGGACATGGAGGCGGGGGCACAGACGCCGTTGTCTGTGCCCCCGCCCGCAGCAGAACCCCGGTCAGGCCTCCCGTGCCCGTGCGCGTTCGGGCGCTTTCCCGTCCGTGTCCTGAGCCTCTTCGGATGCCCGCAAGCGAGCCATCGCCGCCCGGGCCATCCGCTTCGCCGACTTCCGTTCGGCCGCCGCGTGACCGGGCGACGGGCCGCCGCGCACGGCGCCCTAGCCACGGCGACGCGAGAACCCGAGTCTCACCGCCAGCGTCATCGGCCGCGGTGGCCACCGCTTCCGAGCGATCGGCGCGTAGATACCGACTGGGTCATCCCGGTACTCGCCGAAAGTCAAGCCCTACTGGCATACCAAGGGCTGACCCGCGGTGCTGTGACGTTGGGCGTCATGCCAGCCGACGGTGTCGGTGCAGGTAATGGCCGGGACGGGGAAGCGGTTCGCGGGCGCGGACTTTCTGGCGTCGTACCAGGCGTTCCGCCTCGGCGCGGGGTTGGGGACGACCAATCTGAGTGGCTCGGAGATCGACGAGTTTGTGACCAGGTTCCTGGAGATCAGTGAGAAGGTGACTTTCCCGTCCGCGGACTCGTCGGGCAGGTCTGGCCCTCGGTAGGGGCGGCCGGGGGCCAGACCTGCGCGCGACACGACGTGCTGATGGGCGTTCCCTGGGGTCGTGAGTGGTGAGGCTATGTCTCCCTTCGCCGTGCCGCTGGCTCGATGTCATGGTTCAGCTGTTGGGCGGCGCCCGCTGTCCGGCTCTGCGTTGGAGTCGTCGGGTAACCGGCGGCCCGGATGGGTGCGGGTGGGGACAGCACGCGGTGCGTGGTGGTCTCGGCGATGCTGGTCTCGGCGTGGCTGGCTGTCTCGGCCCGCCTGTCGGGACGTCGCTGTCCCACCCGGCCGAGATGATCGCGTCGAACTCGGCTTGCAGCAGGTCGGGGTCGGAGCAGATCAGGTCGGCCAGCTGCGCCTCGACCGGCCGGACCGGCGCCGCCCCCTGCGGGGTCGTCATCGGTCCCGCCCCGGGTCAGGCGTGGATGGCCCGGCGGTCGTCGCTGGACGTGTCGATCGCGATCTTGCGGGGCTTGGCCTTCTCGGCGACCGGGATTCGCAGGGTCAGCACCCCGGCGTGGTAGCTGGCGGTGATCTTCTCCGTGTCCAGGTTGTCGCCGAGGATCAGCTGGCGGCTGAACACTCCGCGGGGCCGCTCGGCGACCAGGACCTCGCCGTTCCCCTTCAGCGCCGGACGTTCCGCGCGCACGGTCAGCACGTTGCGTTCGACGTCCAGGTCAACGGTGGCGGGGTCCACCCCGGGCAGGTCGAACTCCGCTACGAACTCCTCGCCCTCGCGCCAGGCGTCGATCGGCATCCCGGTCGGACGGGCCACCGTGCCCAGGGTGCCGAGCACCTGCTGGCTGAGCCGGTCCAGCTCCCGGAACGGGTCGGTGCGCACCAACATCGGAACTCCACCTCCACGATCACGATCTTGTCGATCAGAGCGTTGGGTCACCACTTATCTGTGTTGGCTGACCCAGATTTTTTATAGCACCGGCGACACATCTGAGGCAAGACCCCGGTCGGCCGTCCAGGCGGAATCCCCGAAGGCGCCCCGTGAGACCGTCCGATGGCGACCCTGCCCAGGGGGTGTACGGCTCAGTAGTAAGGCCGTCGCGTCCAGGCCTAGGACCGGCTGTCGTGGTGGACGCGACGACGAGGACCAGCCCAGCAGGCTGCTGGACCCGCAGGCCGGCAGCGCGCCGGCGGGGGCCGGGTTGGCAGGAGCGGTGAAGATCCGCTTGACGCGGTGGTGGGCTACGCGGAGGGGCCGCCCGCGGGCGCGGTTCGTTGAGTCCATGGGTGGGCAGGAGGGCCGGCGAGAGACATGATCGGCGGGGTGAGGGGTTGGTCGCGGTGCGCGACAGGGGCTGGTCGGCCAGTGTGGATCTCCCGTTCGATGCGCGTTCCGTGGGCGCTGCTCGGGAGGTGCTGCGGGGGTTGTTGCTGGCCTGACGATGCCGCGGTGGTGGTGGTGTCGGAGCTGGTGACGAACGCTGTGCAGCACGCCGGTGAACGGGGGCAGCTGCGGTTGGAGCTTCGGGTCACTGGTGCGGTGTTGCGTCTGGAGCTCGCTGATGGGTCGTCGGTGCGGCCGATGGCTCGGGAGATCGTCGATTCCGATGAGCGGGGCCGTGGGATGCACATCGTCGATGTGCTCACCGCCCGGTGGGGAGTCGAGACCCATGGCGCCGGTAAACGCGTCTGGGTCGAACTCGACTGACCCCTCGGGGCGACAACATCGACGCTGTCCTGCCGTGACTGTGTCGTCTCGGGTCTACGGCGGGTGACCTACGGCGTCGCGTTCAATCCTCGCTTCGGGAGAAGGGCGGGTCCCCATGTCGGGCCGCTCGTGTCGCCGGTTTGTGTGTCAGGGGGTTTCGGCGGTCGACGGCTGGCTGGTCGGCTGGTTGTCGCGTAGTTGCTGGTTGATCTTGTGGGCTTCGGCGAGTTGGTCTTCGAGGATGACGATGCGGCAGGCGGCCTCGATCGCCATGCCCTGGTCGACGAGCTCGCGGACGCGGGCGGCGATGCGTAGCTGGTAGCGGGAGTAGCGGCGGTGGCCGCCTTCGGAGCGCAGCGGAGTGATCAGGCGGGCTTCGCCGAGGGTCCGCAGGAAGGCCGGCGTTGTGCCGAGCATCGCGGCCGCGCGGCCCATGGTGTAGGCGGGGTAGTCGTCGTCGTCGAGACTGTCGGCCGGCCTGGATGGGCTTTCAGGGGTCATCGCGCCTCTCGGGACACGTCGAGGGGCCCGGTGCCATCTGGCACCGGGCCCCGAGGGTTCACCACCATCTACCGGCCAAGACGCGCCGGGTTCTGGAACCCGCCTGCCCACCCGAGAGGGCGGGGGTGCGGGGATCGCATATGCGTGACCGGGGACCACCTTCCAATCCGGGGCCTGCGCGGCGTCCGAGCGAACATGACCATCGCCCGGGCGATCCTGATGGTGCCTGCTCCCCTCTCCTCATGGGTCACCTGACTGGGTTCTGCCGAACTTGTTGCGGTGATGCTCGACGGCCTGCCCTGGCCACCATCCTGCTCGCGGCAGTTCCTGTCTGCCACGACCATCGACTCCCTTGGCTACGAGAGGAACTGTACCCAGGACGCCGCCGGATGTCTAGTACAGCGGGGACAGATTTTCGGGCTCCCAGCAGACAGCTACCCTCCAGTGGCTCTGGCAGCGAGTCTTGGATCCAGACTGATCTTGTGATCGATCTGGCCCCCTGATGATCGACTATTGGCGACCGGCTGCGATCATCAGGCTGATGTGACCTCCTTCCGGCTGCGCGCTCGGGGGGCCAGCGGCCTGGTCCTCGCCGGCGGCATGGCTGGCGCGGGACCGGACGCGCTCGTGGCCGACACCCTGCTCACCTTCCACACGACGACCGACCTGACCGCGCTCACCAACCCGAACGAGGCCCTGCCGCTACTGCGCCGACTGGTCGCCGGCCTACTCACCGACCACGCCGAACCGGAGCCCCGCCATCTGGCGCTGTACCTGACCAGGCAAGGAATCGGCGTCAGCTGGCCGGTCGAACGACTCCTGGAAATCTGCGCCGGACCTGCACCCCGATACGGCCTGCGGGAACACCGCGCGGCCCTCACAGAAGCTGTCCTCGACCAGACGTCGCCCCGAAGCCCGGAGCCGCCTCGGGCTCCCCGGCAGTAACGGGGCCGTCAACCTGGGACGCTTCGGCGCCGGTGGGCGACGGGGGTGCGCCTACCGGCCACCGAAGCGGAGTGCAGAGTGTAGATCAAAGATCGGGACGCGACTAGCCGTGGCATACCAGGACACTTCTCATCCACCGGAAGGCCGATTCTCAAGCCTCCTACCCAGCCCGACCGGCGAGCAATTCCGTCGTACGGGCATCGTCTCGCCACGGGCCGGATGATTCTCATTTGAGATCAAATTCAGCCGATGCCCGGAACTGACGTGGGTCAAGGTACTTCGCCAAGACGCAACGGAGCTGGTCGCCGGTCCGAACGGGGCGAACACCGGCAGGCCGTCCACACGGACGCACCGGGAGCTGCGTCCAGGTGTCGCCTGCCCCAAGGGAGGGAGATCCTGCGACGAGGGGCAGGTGTCGCCCAGACCCGATACCAAGGGGAGATCCATGACGCAGACGCAGCGGAGCACTCCGGCGCAGACACCGCCCGCCGGGTTCGTGACAGTCACCGCGGCGCTGTGTAACCCCGTCGAGTTTCCCGGCGAACTCGGCGACAACTACCCCACCGCCTGTGCCACCCTCGGCCTGCCCGCCCACTCTGACGGCTACGCCCTCCTACTCGGCCAAGACCGCGACGGCGCGCGCTGGACCCAGGTCTGCACCGACGTCGAACAGGTCGCGGCCGTCCTGTCGATCTGGCACATGGGAAACGAAGCCAGCCTTGACGTCGACCCAGACGACATCACCGCGACCCACCCCGGCTGGCCGATCGGATGCGACCTGGCACTCGCCGACAGGCCGGCGCCGCACGACCCGACCAGCGCCGGCCCGGTACTCCACGCGGCCGAGGGCTGGGCGAAGACAGGGAGGCGACGCATGGCCGACCGGCTCGCCGAGGACCTGTCCGACACCCGCAACCGGCTCGATCGACAGTTCGACCAGTACAACTGGGGCGACACCGACCTCGAATCACCCATCCGCTACACCGACCTGCTACCCCGGACGCAGGCATCGGACCATCCGGCCGTGACCCGAGCCCTGCGAGACGTCTGGCTGCTCGCCAGCGCTGAGCACCCGCCCCCGGGCTCCGTGCGATCCCGCCGAGCCTCCGGCGGCGGACACCTCATCCAAGCGGCCGGCGACGGCTGGAGCCTGGTCGCCAACACCGCCGACCCGCTCCAGGCCCTGCTCCTGCACGACGACCTCGCCGGGATGGCCGTCGATGTCGCCGGGAGCGAAGGGATGCCCCGGCTCCTTGACGCCCTCACCGCCACCGCCGCACGCGCCGAACCACCCCGCCCGCGAAAGTCGCGCCCACCACGCCGTGGTGCGAACAACCCTGTGCCTGCCGAATATGCCATCCGCCCTGGTCAGGGCGGTCGCAGCCGTCGGGACCGATCGTGGCCCTCCCAGCGTCGGGCCCTCGTCCGGCAGGACCGGGTGCTGGGCGAGGATGCCGGTTCATGGTGCTTCGGCTGACCTACCTCGGTGTCGCGAACGTCTTCGCGCTGCTGCGCCTGCTGCCCCGCGGTGACCGCGACAAGGACATCGAGATCCTCACCCTGCGACACCAGATCGCCGTGCTCCAACGCCAGCTCGACGGCCAAAGGATCCAGTTCCAGTCCACCGACCGCGCCCTGCTCGCGGCACTCCTGCACGCGCTGCCGCGGCCAACACTGCACCGCCTGCGGCTACTCGTGCGCCCGGAGACCGTCCTACGCTGGCACCGCAATCTGATCGCCCGCCACCACGCCGCCGCCTCCCGCCCCAAGCGGCGCGGCCGGCCCCACACTGTGGCCTCGATCCGTGCCCTCGTGTTGCGTCTGGCCCGGGAGAACAGCGGGTGGGGCTACAGACGGATACACGGCGAGCTCCTGGTCCTCGGCATCAAGGTCGCCCCGTCCACGGTCTGGGAGATCCTGCGCGAGGCAGGCATCGACCCCGCCCAACCGGACCGTCACCACCTGGGCCGACTTCCTGCGCACCCAGGCGCACGCCCTGCTGGCCGCCGACTTCTTCGAGACCGTGACCCTGACCGGGACACGCCTCTACATCCTCGCGGTGATCGAACACTCCACCCGGCGCATCCGGATCCTGGGCGCCACCGCGCATCCCACCGCCGCCTGGGTGACCCAGGCCGCCCGCAACCTCGCCATGGACCTCCACGACGCCGCCTCGACCGCCCGTTTCCTCATCCGCGACGGCGACGGCAAATACCCAGCCCTGTTCGATGCGATCCTCGCCGACGCCGGAATCACGGTCGTGCGAGGCGGTGTTCAAGCCTCACGGATAAACGCGATCATGGAACGGTGGGTACGGACCTGCCGCCGAGAACTGCTCGACCAGACCCTGATTTGGAACCAGCGCCATCTTCTGCACGCACTCCGTACATACGAGGCGTTCTATAACACGCACCGACCACACCAGGGCATCGCCAACGCCAGACCACGGCGCCCGCTGCCCGAACCGATCACCGACCCGAACCGGCTCACCCACCTCACCATCCACCGACACGACCGGCTCGGCGGGATCCTGCACGAGTACGAGCATGCAGCCTGACCTGCCCGGACGTACTTTTCGGCAGGTACGCGGTCGGGACGCGCCGACGCGGCTGGCGTTTCGAGTCTCGTCATGTGCCGATCACGGCATGAAACAGCAGCAGGCCGCCTCCGGCGGCCCCTCCGCCGACGAGGATGGCGGAGGGTAGGGACGGATCGGCAAGGTAGGACAGACCGCCGGCCAGCACGCCTACGACCAACGCCAGCAGCATCACCAGGGCTGCGCGAACGGTGAGCAGCGGACCAGGTTGCGAGGGCGGCATGCGAGACCTCCGACGGGTGACGAGCGGACGCCGTTGGTACGTCGAGAAGCGCGCCGATCCCCACGCCTGGCTTGCGAAGGAGCCCGTCAGTGCCGGCTGGTCGATCGGCTTGAAAAAATCTTGAGAATCGCCGTGGGGTACCCGGGGGCGGTGCACCTACGAGGCGCCGCATCTGTCTCCTCGAACCGGCGCGGAGTGCGAGTGGGCAGTAGCCAGGGCTCCGCACGACGAGAAGATCGGATGCGTGACGGCGATGAGCGACGAGGGGCAGGCAGTGGCCTTTAGGCCCGCCGCGCCCGCCTCCGCTCAGGGAGTACAACCCCGAAAAACGCCTGACGACGTCCTTGAGGCGCCAGTGCCTTTGACGGAGGTCCTCCGCGGAGTCGGAAAGGACCACGTCGAGGACACGTGTCGTGACGCGGAGAACCTGGAGCGCCGCCTCGCGGACCAGCAGTTGCGAGACGCGCTGGCTCGCTCGAACTTCACCGGCCGCCAGTACCAGCGCTTCGAGACCGAACTCGCCCGCTACGGCTTGGCGGTGCTGCGGTCCTGGATGCACTCCGGGTATGTATTCCAGCTCGTCGCAGACCGCGGCTTCCCCCTGCATCCGAATGACCGTGAGCTAGACGAACTCTTCCGGGACCGGGACGCCCGGGATGAGTTGGCGACGATCACCATCGCCGTCGCGCTGGGTCGTTTCAGGGAACGTGCGCTCCTTGGTGGCGGATGGCGCGTCGAGGGCGGTGCGAGCCTGACGACCTATTTCATGGGTTCCTGCCTCTACGTCTTCCCCAACGAGTTCCGCAAGCGGCGGGTCGAACAGGAGAAATGGGCGCGTGCCCAACGCGCCGTGGCGCGGACAAGCGAGCCGACCGCCGATCCCGGCGCCGACCCGGCGGTGCGCATGCTTGGCAACCACCAGGTTCTCGAGGACCTCCGACGGGTCGATCCTCGGACCGGGATGATCGCGGCCCTGACCATCGACGGCTACAGCCAGCGAGCGATCTCCGAACTGCTGGGAGTGTCAGTCCGGGCCGTTGAGGGTGCGCTGTACCGATGGCGGATCAGAGAAAAAAGTCGGGATGGGCAAGAGGGTGACCAGAAGTGACACGATCGAACGGGTCTGATGACGGTCAGATTGACGCACTCATCGAGCAGTCCTCGCTGGGCAGCGCAGGTGGACGCGAGTTGCGCGAGCGCACCCCGCCGGCCCAGGTGGACGAGGTCGCGTCCCTTGTGGCCGACCTGCTCGCCCAACACGGTGACCTTGACGGTCTGCGCGACCGTGTCGATGTCGGAGACAGACACGCCGCCCATCGGCTAGCCGCCCTGTTCCCCAACCGTAGCAACCAAGAGGCCGCCCAGACCCAGCAGATCCCTTCCGACACGGCGACCGTGCCGGCGGACGACCCGCCGCTGCCGAGCCGCACAATCCGCACCTTTCTGCTCGACGATCACGAGGTCGTCCGCCGCGGCGTGCGCGACCTGCTCTCCCACGAGCCGGACGTCGAGATCGTCGGCGAGGCCGGCCGCGCCGACGAGGCCCTCGAGCAGATCATGGCGCTGCGTCCGGATGTCGCCGTCCTCGACGCCCGGCTGCAGGACGGCAGCGGCATCGAGGTCTGCCGCCAGGTCCGCTCCAACGACTCCACCATCGCCTGCCTGATCCTGACGTCGTTCGACGACGAAGAGGCCCTGTTCGCTGCGATCATGGCCGGCGCCGCCGGGTACGTGCTCAAGCAGATCCGCGGCGCGGCGCTCGTCGACGCCGTCCGCCGCGTCGCCGCCGGCCAGTCGCTGCTCGACCCCGAGGTGGCCCCCCGCGTCCTCTACCGGCTGCGCCAGGGTCCGGCCGAGGACGGGCGCCTCGTCGGCCTCAACGACCAGGAACGACGCATCCTGGCGCTCATCGCCGAGGGCCTGACCAACCGCCAGATTGCGAACCGCATGTACCTCGCCGAAAAGACCGTGAAGAACTACGTCGCCAGCATGCTCTCCAAACTCGGCCTCGAAAGCCGCACCCAGGCTGCCGTCTTCGCCACCAAACTCCGCACCTGACCGTCGCAGTGAGCCGACGGGACGCCAGGGGTGCCAGAACTCGCCTTGGATCTCAAGACTTAGCTGCACCGGATCCGGGACCCTGGGGCGGCGAGCCCGTCTTGACCGTCCTAACAGAGCAGGAGACGACCGTGCGTAAGTGGCTGGCTTCCTTCGGGTTGAGGCCACCGAGCGGGGACGTGACTTAGAGCGTGTCTCGTGTGGTAGTTCGGGTACATCTCTGATCATGGATGTTATGGAGAACAGCCTGGCTCTACGGCTGGTCCCTGACGATCTGTGGGAGCTGGTGGAACCGCTGCTGCTGCGGTTCGAGGTCCGCCCGCAGGGCGGCGGGACCGCGCCGGTCGAGGACCGGGCGGTGTTCACCGCGGTCGTCTACGTGCTGACCGCGGGCTGCGCCTGGCGGCATCTGCCCGCCGAGTTCGGGGTGGCGGTGCCCACGGGCACACCGCCGGTTCCAGGACTGGGACCCGGGCACGGGTCTGGTCCCGGCTGCACCAGAAGGTCCTGGACGCCCACGGCGAGGCCGGCGGGCTCGACTGGTCGTCGGTGATCGTGGACGCGGCCAGCCTGCGCGCGAAAAAAGGGGATCTCTGACCGGTCCGAACCCGGTCGATCGCGGAAAGAAAGGGTCGAAAATCCATGTCCTGGCCGACGCGGCCGGGCTGCCGCTGGTCGTCGCGGTCACAGGGGCGAACCTGCACGACAGCCAGGTCCTGCTCCCGCTGGTCGCCAGCATCCCGTCGATCCGGTCCCGCCACGGCCCCCGCCGGCGGCGGCCGGCGAAGCTGCGGGCCGACAAGGGCTACGACTTCCCGGAACTGCGCCGTTACCTGCGCCGACGCCACATCACCCCCGCATCGCGCGGCGTGGTGTCGAGCGCGCCGACCGTCTCGGCCGGCACAGGTGGAAGATCGAGAGGACGCTCGCCTGGCTCGGCGGCTACCGCCGCCTGACAGTGAGGATGTGCGTGAGCCCCGCACCGGCCGGCCTGGCCCACCGCCTGACTGACCAGTGTGTCCTTAACGGGATCTGCCGGCTGTGTCGGTGCGGGGCTCGTGTGCACTCACCGGACGGGCGGGTGACCTTATAGGAGCCTGGCCAGAGGCCCCTTCACTGTCTTGTCCGTCGCCCGGCTGGTGCGTGCCGCCCCTGTCAGTCGAGGTGAAGGGACGGCTGTTTTCACGATGACACAGCACCTGCAGGCGATCGAGGTCACCGGTGGCGTCGACACCCACAAGGACAGCCATACCGCGGCGGCGCTCGACAGCGCCGGGCGGCTGCTCGGGTCGGCGCGGTTCGGCGCGACCGCGGCCGGCTACGGCCAGTTGCTCGACTGGCTGCGCGGCTTCGGCGCGCTGGTCCTGGTCGGGGTCGAGGGGACCGGTGCCTACGGCGCCGGCCTGGCCCGCCACCTGGCCGCGGCCGGCGTCGAGGTGGTCGAGATCGACCGGCCCGACCGCAGGGCGCGGCGCTGGCAGGGCAAGTCCGACCCGGTCGACGCGGAGGCGGCCGCCCGGGCGGCGCTCGCGGGCCGGCGGACCGGCGTCCCGAAGGGCCGCGACGGCCAGGTCGAGGCGCTGCGCTCGCTGCGGGTCGCCCGCCGCGGTGGGGTCGCCCACCGCGCCGTCGTGATCAAACAGATGAAGGCGCTGCTCGTCACCGCGCCCGAGCCGGTGCGCGCCGAGCTGTCCGCCCTGGCCAACGCCCGCCTGGTCGCCGTCTGTGTCGAGGCCGACGTCCCGGCCGCGCGGGCCGGCGACCCCGCGGTCGCGGTCCGCCTGGCGTTGCGCAGCCTGGCCCGCCGTTACCAGCACCTGTCGACCGAGATCAAGGAACTCGACAAGATCATAGACCGTCTCGTCCGCGAGTTAGCCCCGAAGCTGGTCGCGGGGAACGGCGTCGGCCCCGACGTCGCTGGCCAGCTGCTCGTCAGCGCCGGCGACAACCCCGACCGGCTACGCTCCGAGACCGCTTTCGCGATGCTCTGCGGCGTCGCCCCGCTGCCCGCCTCCTCGGGGAAGACGAACCGCCACCGACTCAACCGCGGTGGGGACCGCCAGGCCAACGCCGCGCTCTACCGCGTCGTGCTCTGCCGGCTGCGCTGGGACCCGGCCACCCGGGCCTACATCGAGCGCCGCACGGCCGAAGGCAAGTCCAAGAAAGAGATCATCCGCTGCCTCAAGCGCTACGTGGCCCGGGAGATCTACACGATCCTCACAGCCCCCAGCACACCAAAAGATCTTCCGATGGCCGCTTGACATCCATAGGAGCATCCATCCGCTACGAACGCAACGGCCGTAACTTCCTCGGGTTCCTCAGCCTCGCCGCCGCGATCACCTGCTGGAAGAAGCTCCCACACCCCACATAAGACAAGCTCTAATACCCTCTTCACCGCTAGGTGAGAGTGCTGATCCTCCCGGCCGGATCCACTTTCCGGAGCCGGGGGGCCTCGCCGTCGAAGATGGCGATGTAGAGGGAGCCGTCGGGGCCGACGTCCACCCCCACCGGGCCGTTGAGCTTGGCCTCGGCGGCGAGGCCGCCGTCTCCCGAGAAGCCCCAGTCGCCGGTGCCGGCGAAGGTGCTGATCTTGCCCGACGGGTCGACCTTTCTGATGTGGTTGCCGTGGTACTCCGCGATGTACAGGGTGCCGTCGGCGGCGACCGCGACGCCGAGCGGGTTGTCAAGCTGGGTCTCGACAGCGAGGCGACCATCGCCGGCGAGGCCCGGCTCGCCGGTGCCGGCGACGGTGGTGATTCGCCCCTGCGCGTCGACCTTCCTGATCCGGTCGTGGCCCGTGTCGACGATGTACAGCGCCCCGCCAGGACCGACAGCCACGTCGGCGGGAGCGCTCAGATCGGCCTGGGTCGCCAAGCCGCCGTCATCGTCGGAAACACTTCCGGTAGAGGCGCCGGTGCCGGCAACGGTGGTGATCGTGCCCGATGATGGGTCGATCTTCCGCACCCGGTTGTTCGCGGTGTCGGCGATGTAGACGGTGCCATCGGAGGTGACCGCGATCCCTTGTGGGGAGTTCAGGCCGGCTTTGGTGGCTGCGCTGTTGTCTCCGGAGAAGGTGCCGTGGCCGTCACCAGTACCGATGCCGGCGATGGTGCGGATCGTGCCCGATGGGTCGATCTTCCTGATCCGGTCGTTGTGGTTGTCGTCGATGTAGACCGTGCCGTCGTCGGTGACCGCCACGCCGTTCGGGAAGCCGACCTGGGCCCGGATGGCCGGCCCGCCGTCACCCGAGAACGTGGACACGCCGGTCCCCGCGAAGTCGCTGACCACCCCAGCCTTGTCGATTTTCTTGACCCGGTCGTGGTGGGTGTCCGTGAAGTACACCGTGCCGTCGGCGGCGACCGCGACCCCCGCCGGGGTCCCATAGGGGTGCTCGCTGGAACATCGGTCGGCCAGACTGGCGATGAGGACGATGACGACGACCGCGATCGGCGCGGCGACGAGTACGGTCCGCCGTCGGCGACGGCGGCGAGGTTCGTCGACTGCGCGTGTCGGTACCTGTGGCGGCTGTGCCTCGTCGGTCGCGGGGGCGAGCGGTCCGGTG
The DNA here is from genome assembly GCF_000235425.2 of Pseudofrankia saprophytica. NCBI lineage: Bacteria > Bacillati > Actinomycetota > Actinomycetes > Frankiales > Frankiaceae > Pseudofrankia > Pseudofrankia saprophytica. The sequence goes on along the minus strand of NZ_KI912266.1, from coordinate 2,084,134 downwards.
GGTGGCGGGTCGGAGCGCCGCTCGGTGTTCGGAAGCTGCACTTCCGCCTTGACGGCGGGCCCTTGGGTGCCTGGCCCATCGATCCGGACTATCCGGCCCGCCGCGGGGATGAGCGGTCCGGCGGGTGGCGGGCTGGTTCTTCTGTGGTCGGTTCTCGGGGCCGGCGCGCCGGCCACGCCGGCGGCCTTCGCGGCGGCGGCGAGCACGGCGTTCCCGGGCCGGGCGTCGTAGGCCGCGTGCAGCAGGTCCGCCCAGCCACCCTCCACGGCGCCGCCGGCGAACAGGTCGCGGACCGCCCGCCAGTACGACTCCGCGTTGGAGACGTTCCAGCTTGGCTGGCGCCCGGCCGGGAGCCCCGCCCGCCCGACGAGGCCCTGCGCGACGTTGGGGACGGGGAACTCGTTGGCCAGCGTCGTGATGACGTCCTCGTCCGACGGCGGCCCGGCCAGCGGCGTGGGCGGGGACGCGGGGGCGCGGGCCGGGGCGAAGGGGCGTAGAGCCTGCCCGCCGTGTGTCCTAGAAGACGCGGCGCCTAGATTCCCACCAGGTCGCGTAACGGGCCTGGTGAGCTGGTACTGACGCATCACCTCGGCCAACTGGGGGTTGCCGGGATTCACCACGGCGGCCTCGGCCAGCAGCCGCGGCAGCCAGCCCTCCGCCCTCGCTCCCGCGACGACCTTGAACACGGCGGTCTCCAACGGCACGGACTCGGCGGCATAGCGGCCCAGGGACTTGTCCAGCCCGTCGAGCAGCGCCTCGAGCCGGTCCCGGCTCGGAAAGGCGGCCTCGAGCGCGCGCAGGACTGTCTGCCGCTGCGCGCCGGTCATAGCCGCGACCTTCGCCTCATCAAGCCCGGCCACTGGCCATCCCCCCTGGTACCGACGCCATGGGCAGGGGACGTCGGCGGTCCCGAAACTGGCCCGCGGGAGAAAGTAATGGCCGTGACCGCCCCGAGCCGCGCCGTATGTCGTGACATTAGCGAATCCGTGCCGAGGAGGGTCGCCAACCGAGGACATGTGCGCAGTTGCCCGTTTGGGCGCCGTCGTCCGCCTGATAGCCGGCGCGGTGGCCGGGGTGACGCGGGCGATGCCCGTGCTGGGACCGTCCGGGCGCGAGCCCGCGGTCCTCCTCGTCTCGGTCGCCGCGTGGGGGCACGGCGCTTGGCGCGGCCCCGACGGCGGGGGCGGCCGTCGTCAACGCCCGCGGTGCGCAGAAGGCAGACCTCGCCACGTCGGTACGGACCACCGACGTCCGACCTCGGCATCGGGGTTGGCTCCCTGACCGGCGGCGTCATGCTCGACGCCGCCGGGCGGGAACGCCGCCGTGGATCGCTCTCGCTCTGGCCGACGTGGCCATGGCAGCCGCGGCGGACGCGTGCCAAAACAGAGTCGGCGGCCTCCACCAGACCAGTTCTCCACCTATTCAATGGCGCAACGTGATGACGTACTGGGCGACAGATCGGCGGTGTGGCCGGCGGCGTGCGGAGCGGTCTTGCCTGCTTTACGGAACGGCGGAAGTTTCGTTGTCGGTGTGGGATCGTGACCGGGCACCAGCCGCCGGGCGCGCACGCTCGCCTGGTCAGGCGTTCCCGGATCCTGAGAAAGGTCGGACTCCATGACCATCGAGGGGAACATCGTCGAAGTCCTGTTGGACGGGGTCCGGCGGACGTCGATCGGAGCGACGGCTCCGGAAGCGGACTGGCGGAATCGCGAGCACACAAACATCTTCATCGCCGAGATCGGGCGGCGTTATGCGCCCGGGGTCGTTCCCGAGAACCTGATCACCGCATCCGTGGCCGTCATCGACGCCGCCGCGGGCGGGCGGATCACGACGGCGGTCGTCCGGCAGGCCATTACGGGCCGGGAGGCCGCGCTCGGGCTGCCCTCCACCGCGGCGCTCGTGCCGGGCGGTCCCGCGCCCGTGACCGCCCTGGACCGCTTCCTGGCGCTCCTCGAGATGCGGCGCGGCGCCTATACCTGGGTTAGCACCATGGGAGGCGCTGTTTCCCAGTGGGTCAGCGGCCCCAACCCGCTCGCGGCTCCGCTCAGCCTCGACACGGCGATGAACTGCTGGGAGGCCATGCTGGTCACTGCTGTCGATGCCGGCCTCATCACCGCGGCCACCGTGGCAGCCATGTACGCAAACCAGCGGTCAGTGGAGACCGTTCTCGCTCATAACGGCGTCGCGGGCACGATTCATCATACGGAACAGATTCCTGGGGCGAACGCGATCCAGCGCGGCCAGATCATCGTCACCTATCTGCCGAAGAAGCAGCTGGGAACACCGCTCAGTCATGTCGTGGCCGTCTCCGCGGTCAACGCGGCGGACTATCGCGCCATCGAGGTGTATTCGCTGTGGACCCACCACAATGGTGGAATCCTCCGCAGGCTGCCGCTCCATGACCTCCTGGGTGGCAGGGAACACCAGCTCGACTACATGACCCTGTAGCGCCATGTCGATCATGGTGGGTCTTAGCCGCGGCGCCAGTTATGGCTATTGTTTTGCGGACGTTTCCGTGACGCAGGTCGTGGCCCAAGATAACGGCTCTGTTGCGTTGGGCAGGCCCGAGGCACGGCAGGGTCAGGTTGGTGGCCTGATCAGATGGCCAGAGCGAGCTCGGCGAACGCTGCCGCGAGCCGGAGATGGGGCTCGGCGTCGATGCCGAGTTCGTAGTGCCCGCGGCGAACGTTCTGGACGAAGGCGTGCCCGGATCCGATCACCTGGGCGGAGCGCAGTTGTTTGAGCCCTCGCATCGGTCGCAGCCGTGCCTTCAACCGGCCGTGATCGGCTTCGATCGTGTTGTTCGCATACCGGGCGTCGACGTGGTGGGCGGCGGGGAGTTGTTCGTCGAGGACGCGCGGGTAGGCCGCAGCGCGGTCGGTGGTCACCTCGACCGGCCGGCGGCCGTGGGCCAGCGCCCGGGTGAAGAAGCGGCGCGCTGCCGCCAGGTCTCGCCTTTCGGAGGCCAGGACGTCGATGACCTGGCCGAACTGGTCGATCGCCCGGTAGAAGTAAGTCCAACGGCCGGCGACCTTGACGTAGGTTTCGTCGGTGAACCACCTGTCGCCCGGGCTGTGGCGGCACCGCCGGGCGGCGTCGACGAGCAGCGGAGTGAACCGCTGCACCCACCTGAAGACGCTGACGTGATCGACCACGATGCCGCGCTCGGCCAGTAGCTCCTCGACGTCCCGGTAGGACAGGCCGAAGCGCAAATACCACCGCACCGCCAACGTGATCGCTTCCGGCGGGAACCGGAACCCCGCGAACTCGGAGGCCGGAACCACGGGACGGACACGCCGACGATGCACCGGTCGATCATGCCTGAGCGGCTGGCCCGACCGCCGTGCCCCGCCAACGCAACAGAGCCGTCCGCCGCCTTTCCTATGACAAGACGCGTTGTCACGGGAAAGCCAGCCGAAGCGATCTGTTGACCTTCGCGGACGCAGGTTCACATTTATGGACTTCTCGCGGTTATCACGGGAAGGAGCTGGACCTGAGCCACGGCCGTGCTCTGACCAGCTCCGTCTCGTCAATTAACGGTCCATCGCCGAGTAGGGTGATCCGAATGCCTGCGTCATCGGACGATCGCGCCGCCGACGATATATTGTGACCATTTTTGACGTTGCGTAATCGTCGAAGGTGCGACCGAGTCGATCCTGAAACGGCCCCGCTACGACGAGTGGCGCACCTGTGGTGGAGCGTGTCTTGGCCGACCAGGGTCTGGGGGTTGGTCCGAGTACTCGCAGTACTGCGCCTCGTTGTTGGTCATGGCGGCCAATGCCTGACGTACGGCGTGGGTGAAGGGGTGGTCCTCGCCGAGGACACGGCAGCGCCGGACAAGAACGTCCTCGAGCATTGCCCGGGCGGTCGGGAGGTCGCCCTGTGCCTGTACGACCCCCGCGAGATTGTGCGCGGCGGCGAGGGTGTCTGGGTGATCCTCGCCGAGAACACGGCGGCGCCGGACAAGGACATCGTCGAGCAACGCCCGCGCGGTCAGGTCGTCGCCCTGCGCCCGTACAACGGCCGCGAGACTGTGCGCGGCGGCGAGGGTGTCTGGGTGATCCTCGCCGAGGACACGGCGGCGCCGGACAAGGACATCGTCGAGCATCGCCCGGGCAGCCGGGAGGTCACCCTGCGCTCGTACGACCCCGGCGAGATTGTGCGCGGCGGCGAGGGTGTCCAGGTGGTCCTCGCCGAGGACACGGCGGCGCCGGACAAGGGCATCGTCGAGCAACGCCCGCGCGGTCAGGTCGTCGCCCTGCGCCCGTACAACGGCCGCGAGGTTGTGCGCCGCGTTGATTGTGGAGGGATGGTCCTCGCCGAGGATGCGACGGCGCCGGGCGAGGACGTCGTCGAGCAACGCCCGCGCGGTCGAGTTGTCACCCTGCGCCCGTATGACGCCCGCGAGGTTGGCTGCGGCCGTCAAGGTGGAGGGATGGTCCTCACCGAGGATGTGTCGGTATTGGCTGAGGACCTCGTCGAACGTCGCCCGCGCGGTGGAGTAGTCGCCCTGCGCGCGCATGACGACTGCGAGTTCATGTGCGGCGTTGATCGTGGACGGGTGGTTCTCGCCCAGGACGCGGCGGCATCGGGCGAGGACGTCGTCGAGCAACGCCCGCGCGGTCGGGTAGTCGCCCTGCGCTCTTACGACGCCGGCGAGTTGCTGCGCGGCAGTGAGCGTGCTGGGGTGATCAGCATCGAGGATCTCTCGACTGCGTTGGTGTGCCTGGTCCGCGAGGCGTCGACTGTTGGGGTAGTCGCCGCGTGCTCGTAGGTACCAGACCAGCCAGGCGATCATGTTCTGGCTGTCAGGGTCATCGTCGTCGACGAGTCCAGCGGCGAGAGCGTGTGCGTGGATCTGGGCGTAGCGGGGCCAGGCATCCGGGGTGTCTCGCACCGGAGGGTGGCCCTGGGCGAGCAGCCGACAGACCGCTGTTCGCAGCACAGGACGCAGCTCGGCGGGAGTGTCGTCGCGAAGCACGTCCTGTATCAGCCGGTGCATCACCACCGCGTCTGCGTCCTCGGTACGACGCACCAGTGCCAGCGTGAGCAGTCGGCCGACGGTCTCCGCCAGCGCGATCCGGTCTGTCGCGGCCTGATCCAGCGGCGCGGGTAGCACCCCGGCGACGTCTGTGCGTAACAGATCCAGTGGTATCGGTTCTGGGCCGAAGTGCGCCCACAAACGGGCCAACATCACCACGGCCGGGTCGTCGAGTTGGTGGAGGGTCACTGTCCAGGTCGCCGCTACCGGCGTCACCCCGGCCGGCGCGCCGCGGCTCATCAGACCTCGTAGCTGTGTGGACAGGAGGCCCGCGTAGTCGGTCGGTGTCATCGCGGTGGTCGCGAGGAACGCTCCCGCCTGCTCGACCGCCAGCGGCAGGTTTCCCAATGCCGCCACGATCCGGCCAGCGTCTCGGTCGGCGACCTGTCCAACGTGGCAGCGCAGCAAGGTCATCGCGTCCATCGAGGGCAGCACATCGACCTGTACCGGGCGGGCCAGCGTCGACCAGCGGTGATCCCTTGAGGTCACCAAAACATGTCCGCCCGAGGCCTCCGCCGCCTTCAGTACTCCGAAGGGGTCTGCCGGGACGCCTGCGTTGTCCAGCACCAGTAGCCAGCGACCAAACCGGCTTCCTGACGCCAGCAGCACCATCACCGCTCGCACCGATTCCTCGGCTGCCCCCGGCACCGCGACTCCGACGCGCTCCGCCAACCGCGCGAGCCCGGCGAGCGCGGCGGCGGAGTCCTGCGCCGCTACCCACCACACCAACTCGTAGTCTCGGCGAAATCGGTAGCAGTACTCCACTGCCAGCTGTGTCTTACCGACGCCACCCAGCCCGTGGACTGCTACCGGCAGCACGGCCGCCGACCCCGACCCGACCAACCGGTCTCGCAGCGCCGAGAGTTCGTCCTCCCGGCCGGTGAACAGCGGATTGCGCGGCCAGCCGACATCCCACACGACGCCGCCACCCGCCGCGCCTGTCGTGAGTACTGGGTTGTCCGGATACCAGGTCAGCGCCGCGGCGAACAACGCCGTCCGGCCGCCTGGCAGCCCGCCGTGCTCCAGCAGCTCCGCGACCGCGAACCAGAAACCTTCGGCGTCCCGTGCAGCCCACGACGGATCTCGGCCCGCGGGCAGGCCCGCGGCCCTCAGCACCGGGCGCGCCGAAGCCGCATCCGGGAAGGCGGCCGCGAATGCCCGAACCTCCGCATCCGACAAGCCACGCACCGGCAGCCACCCCCGTCAGCTGACCAGCCACCGGCGGTCGCACGCCCATGACTCAGACGGACATAGTCCCATCGTCATAGAACATCAACAAGGTCGACAAGGGTGCCGTCGTCACCGTCGCGACTCGTCTGTCCGCCTGACGGCGTCGCCCGAGTCGGGATCGTGGTTCCCCGAGCAGCGCGGCGGACAGCAGCCGCACGGCAAGGTCGGTCCAGGTGCCGGTCGAATCCCAGACGCGATGATCGGAATCTGTCGGGGCGGAGGTGGGACGTGCGCTCCGGGCGGCCTGCCAGCCGGTGGACGGGCCGTGCGGACGGATCCCCCGTGGCCGCCCGACACTGTCGGCCGCCTGTCCCGCGCTCGCTTGGGTACACCGGATGTCGGCAGTTTCGGCGTTGGCCGCGGCGCGCCCCCGTGCGCGCCGCGGCGACCTGGTCCGCCGGTCCCCGCCCCGGTCCGGACCGCCGACCCTTCCTTCTCATGTCCAAGCGGTGTCGCTTAGCTCGTCACCTCGCGGAGCTCGTAGACGCCTCCGAGGCCGGGCTGAGGCTGTTCGTCCTCAAGGATCTCGGTGACGGGAGGGTCATCGTCAGGTGTCGACACGGGGGTTCTCCAGGTACAGAGGGTAACCGAGCGGCATTGCTACGGTCACAAAGCAAAGATCATTTGATACCCGGTCGGTACAGCTCGGACGCATCCCGCTGATTCACCGAACCCGTTCGTATGCAATTGCATGCGGAAGGTACCCGCGGAGAGATCCCTGGATGGGAGTCATGCCGGCTGACCGGCTCCCGTCTCGCGGCCCGAACCGCTAGAAGAGAAGGTGGGAAGCACTGTACCGGTCCGGCTCCAGCTTGCGCGCTCGTGGGAACAGTTCGACCCTCCCGACCGTTCGGCGGGTACCGGAAGGGCGCGATCGGACACGATCACAGCACCACCCTTCCCTCGCCGGCCGCCACCTACCCGCACAACGCTAGCGTATGCATGTGGACCCGCCCACACGCTCCCGGGCGGGTTGAAGATGCAGAGTAGGGTCGCTCGATGCAAGGCGGAACGGGCGGTGCCCTAGCTGTGACGGAGGCCACTATCAGTAAAGAGCTGGTAGAGAGGCATCACTGCAGAGGGTACGCAGCACGATGCCGATAGCTTTCTGTATGCGCATACGATGCATACTGTTCCGCATCGCGGGTCACCACGGATGAGGGCGGTCACGGTGGACCCCGAGCTCTGGCTCACGCCGAGAAACCACTGGTCCCGAAACCCAGTTCCTCAGAGTGACACCTGTTTGGTCGCGGGCGCGCGTAGGGGACAGCGGCAGACAGAGGTGCGAACGTGGAGGCGGGACCGGCACGATGAGCGGTACGAGTGATGTTCCAACGGCGGCCCGCGCCGACGAGACCCGTCGGCTCGGTCTCGCGCTTGCCGCGCTGAGACGTAGGCAGAAGGTCACCGGCAAGCAGCTCGCGGACCGTCTCCCGATGAGCCAGTCCAAGATCTCCCGGATCGAGACCGGGGCCGTCATACCGACGCCCGAGGACGTAGAAGCGATCGTCCGCGCCCTCGACCAGGACGACGAGGTCGTCGCCAAGTTTCGCCGGCGGGCGGAGACACAGTTCGGACTCGGCTCCAGCACCGAGGAGCCGGTAGGCCACTTCCAGAGCGCCTACCAGGAGTACGAGCAACGCTCGACCGTGATCGAGTCATGGCAGCCGGACCTGGTCCCGGGTCTCCTCCAGACCAGCGGGTACGCCAGGGCGGTGTTCACCAGGTTCGCGGACCTGTTCGAGTACGACAACATGATCACTCTAGTTGATCAGGTTGCGCGTCGGCTGGAACGTCAGCGCGTCCTCTATGAGGAAAAGCGCTTCACCTTCGTGATCATGGAGACGGTTCTGCGGTACGCCATCGCGACGCCGATCGAGATGGCGACGCAGATCGAGCATCTCCAGAAGATGGCGGCCCGCCCCAACATTAATCTGGTGATCATCCCGGGCGAGGTCGATCCCTTCTACCCCCGGGGACACGGGTTTACGATCTTCGACGACGCGACGGCGCTCGTCGATATCGCGACTTCGGTGCACCGAACCCAGCGGCCGATCCACCTCGCGGCATACCGCAGGATGATCAGAAAGTTCGAGGAGCAGGCGACGCCAGACACGGACGCGCTGTTGCGGGAGTACCTGGATCGCCACATCAAACTACACAGAGTTTCACCCGAATAGCTACGTCTCGCAGCCTCATCGAGGATGATGGACGGGGCCCGGTCGGGGGGACAGGAACCCCGCTTCACCAAGGAGTTCTGTGTGGACGACGGCAGCGACGACCCTATCGCCACCACCTGCCCCTCTGGGGCAAACGACTGCCCGGCGGTTTTCCTATCGGCGAGGCCAGGTTACGTGGTCGTCCAGGGCTATACGGTCGACCACCCGAATTTGCCTGCCGGCGAGGCATGCGTGAGCGTTCCCGTTGAGCTCATCAGGGACGCCTACCACGCACTTGGGATTGACAGCACTAGTGAGAAGGTCACCGCCGGTTCCAGGTTCTAGCTACGGCCTCTGGAATTTGTGATCACGCTGGCGGGCCGACAGGAGAAGAGAGCGGATAAGCGCCGATCCGGCTTCCGGTGTTCGTGGGCGAAGAAACCGACGGTCGGCCCAGTCAACGCGAGGACCGGAACGAAGAACAGCCGGGACGGAGGCCCCAACCGCCTGTCCTCGACCCCGTCGACGCGACGAGTACCGCGGCCCCTGTCGTCACCGGAACGGCGCGGTGAACGAGCCAAACAGAAATACGTTAGATCTGTTTGGCCTGGATCGAGGGCTCATCCTGTAGACCCTTGGTAGCCGGGCGCCTTCGGAGGCCATGCCAGTACGGCGACCGTGGGAGGGCCGGGCCCGCCCAACGCGTCATCGCCGCGCCTACGTCACGGTCGACATCTCTGCGCGACGCGTCAGGTGTAGCCATGGCCTCTGGCCTGATCAAGATCTGGCAGCGCTCTACACGGCAACGGGCACCCTCACACCCACTGCCGATCACGACCCACGTGCAGTGCCGGTCGTCGAAGGTGCCGCATCAAGCGGCCGCCAGCCCCGCAGGTAGCCGGTCGCCGGCGGTGTGTCGCCACGCCGAATCCGCACGTCGGTGTGGCTCTACAGACCGAATGACACACTCCTGATACACCGATCGCCCACACTGCATGCGCATAGACGGCGGGGGAAAGGAGCGAAACAGACTCCAAAGATGTGGTAACGGTGGCGTAGCGCTGTGACACTCCGAGGCAGGGCGTGCTTGACTTAGGACCGCGACCAGGCGCCGATGACAGTCGCCTACGGTGACTAATCGTCACTTTCTGTGTTCGTATGTCTGATTGCGCTACGGGGAGGTGTGCCATGAGACAACTCCGCCCTCTCCCCAGCTTCCCGGATCGCGACGTTGCCACCGGCGCCCGTGCCGCCACGCGAGTGGCGAGGTGCGGAACGTCCGGCGTCGATCTATTCACGCCCCATGAGGGATTTGCGCCGAGATCCGGCGCTCCGTCAATCACTACCGAAGGGTGATAGGTCCATTCTATGCCTGACGCCACGCGGCTATCTGTAAATATCAATCAGGAATCGGCTGCCGCCCTTAAGGAGATCACGGAAAGGCGGGGAATCTCCAACACCGAGGCTATCCGGCGCGCCATTGCTATTTACAAGCTGATCGAAGAAGAGACCGCTAACGGCAACAAGATTCAGATCAAGGACGGCAAGACGGTTCGAGAGATCGTCATGCTTGCTTGATGTCCGCTTCTGCGGGCACGGTGTCTGCTGTGATGTGGGCCGACGCGGCTATCTGTTCTCCGGCCACGATCTGAGGATGGTCCCATCTACCCCGCAAAGGATGAGGACACCGTTGGCCTGGAGCACGAGGACCCCTCCGGGGTTGCCCGCGGTCTCGCTCTCCCAGTGCTTCCTGGCCTGCCCGTCACAGAGGACCAGGTTGCCGTCGCTGCGGAGCATGAGCTTCTCGGCAGGCCTACCCGCGGTGTCGCTGGCCCACAGCGCGCCCGAGCCTGAGGTCCGGCCGGGACGGTAGAGCACGAGATTCCCGTCCTCCCGCAGGGTCAGCCGGTGCTGCTCTGGGGAGTAGAGGCACTCGCGGACGGCAAGCGCCTGGCCTGGCTCAAGACGATGGAGCAGGCGGCTGGCCGCCGGGGTCGGCCAGAACTCGGCTCGGCCGCCCGTCACCGTGACAATGCCGCCTTCGAACTGTTGGATGACATCGGTCGAGACATCACGGAGGCGCTGCGGGCCGGCGAGCGGGAACCGGCACTTATCCCCGACCTTCTCGTCTCGGCCGACGAGATGCCAGCCGGCTCCGGTCACCGGGACCGCGTCGTACTCGTCGTAGTAGAGGATCGCGCCATTCTCGAAACGCTGCATCTGCCCGCGACCGAAGCGCTCATACAATTCCCGCTCCGGAGAGGTCGGGAAGCCAAGCTCACCGGTGGTTCCTTCCATGAGCTCGCACCGGGTCCATGGGCATCGTTCCTAGCTCGTGTCAGCGTTCGTCCAACACTGGACCTTCGACTGGCGATACGACGATGTGACGGTTTCTAGTACAGCCTGTGGCATTCTATGAGCATGGTCACGGGGGGAGACCGGCCGGATGCTGTCCGGACCGATGCCGCTGTCGATTTCTTCGTCTCGTACGCGATGCCGGACCTGGCGTGGGCGGAGTGGATCGGCTGGCAATTAGAGGCCGCCGGCTACCGGGTGCTGGTGCGGGCCTGGGACTTCACCGGCGGGTCGAACGTCGTCACCGAGACGCAGCGGGCGCTGTCGACGTCGGCGCGGATGATCGCGGTGCTGTCGTCGGCGTATCTGGTCTCGGCGATGGAGACCGCGCAGTGGCAGGCCATCTGGGCCGACGACCCGACCGGAGCGCAACGTCGACTGGTGGTGACGCGGGTCGAGGACTGCCCGAGACCGGGCCTGCTGCGCCCGCTGGTCGGGGTGGACCTTTTCGGCCTCGGCGACGACGCCGCCCGCGAGCGTCTGCTCGGTGTGGCTACGTCCGCCCGACAGAAGCCGACGACCCCGCCGCCGTTCCCCGCCAGCGCCGCACCCGACTATCCCGGCCTGCACGAGACCAGCGACGGAGAGCCGAGGCTCTCGCCGTTCCCGGGCCTGGCGGCCTTCGACGCGAACCGGGCCGGGGCCTTCCGCGGCCGGGAACCGGAGACCCGCCACCTGGCGGACCGGATGATCGCCCACGCCGACGCGGGCGGGTTGATGGCAGTGGTCGGCCCGTCAGGCTGTGGGAAATCCTCGCTCGTCGCCGCTGGCCTCACCCCGAGGCTGGCCGGCGAGGCCGACTGGCTGACCCTGCTGCCGATGACCCCTAGCGACCAGCCAGCGGCGGCGCTGGCGGTGGTGCTCGCCGATGCCGGCCGGCGCCATGGCCTGGACTGGGACGCCGAAACGTTGACCCGCCGGCTGGCTGACCCGGACGCTATCGGCCAGGTCATCGGCGAGTTGCTGGCCGCGGCCAACCCGGCCCGGTGGCTACTGCTGGTCATCGACCAGGCCGAGGAACTGCTCGTACGCACCAGCCCCGCCGACCGTGACCGGTTCCTGGCCCTGCTGGCCGTGACGATCCAGGCTCGGGTGCGGGTCGTGGCGACGCTGCGCTCCGAATACCTCGACCCACTCCTCGAAGCCGCCGCACCCACCGGGCTGTCGGTGGCGGTAGAACCGGTCCTACCGCTCTCGCGCGACCTGCTCCCGCTGGTGATCGCCGAACCGGCGCGGATGTCCGGGCTGCACATCGACGACGAGCTCGTCGCCCGCATGGTCACCGACACCGGCGACGGCCACGCCCTGCCCCTGCTCGCCTACACCCTCCAACGCCTGCACCTCACCGCCCAGGCCGCCGCCACCCACGTGCTCTCCGCCGGGCTGTACGAGCAGATCGGCGGCGTCCAACAGGCACTCATCGAACAAGCCGACGCCGCCCTCACCGACGCCACCACGACCACCGGCCGCAGCCAGCAGGACGTCCTGGCAGGACTGCTGGCACTGGTCACCGTCGACACCGACAACCGACCCATCCGCCGACGCATCCCGCTCGACCAGCTGCCCGACCTCACCCGGGCCCAGCTGCTCCCGTTCGTCAGCCGACGGCTGCTCGTCCTCGACGCCACCCCCGACGGACCCGTCACGGTGGAAGTCGCCCACGAACGACTGCTGACCGCATGGCCATCGCTCAACAAGGCGATCGCCACCAACGCCGAGCGGCTACGCCAACGCGCCCAGGCCGAAACCGCCGCCACCGACTGGCAACTGGCGGGCCGCCCAGCCGGCCAGCTGTGGGGATACAGCAGAGCCGACTCCACCCTCGACCTCCTGATCCCCGACGAGCTCACCCCCACAACCCGGCAGTTCCTGACCACCAGCCGCCGCCACGCCCGCCGGCGCATCACCACCGCCATCACCATCCTGATCGCCCTACTCCTGGCCGCCAGCAGCCTCGGGATCACCGCATACCTCCAGGCCAAGACCGCCGAAGACGGGCGGCGCACCGCGGTAGCCGACCAACTCCTCACCCTCGCCGACAACGCCCGCACCACGGACCCGGCACTGTCGCTGCGCCTGGCCGTCGCCGCTGACACCATCGCCCCCAAAAACCAGCAAGCGCGTGCCCGCAGCAATCTCCTCCAGACCCTTGCCGCCACCCCCCACCTACGCACCACCATCGCCAGCGACACGGCTACGGTCAGCTCGGTCAACTCAGTGATGTTCAGCCCAGATGGAATTCTCGCCGTCGGTAGTCAAGACGGCGCGGTTCGCCTGTGGGATGTCAATGACCCAGGCACACCACGGCGACCGGGTTCCAGGCCCTCGAACGACATCAGCGCCGGCAGCTCCCTAGCCTCAGTAGTGTTCGGCCCGGACGGCCTCCTCACCTCTGTAACTCAGAACGGCGAGGTGCGCCTGTGGGATATCAATGACCCAGGCGCACCGCAGCGACTCAGTGTGACGCCCTCACGCAGCCTCGGCTCGGTCAACTCAGCGGTGTCCGGCCCGGACGGGCTACTCGCTACAGGCGACGGCAGCGGAGTGCGGTTGTGGGATATCAGTGGTCGGGCCACGCCTCGCCCACTCGGGGCCTCCAACGGGACCGGCTCGGTCAACTCAGTCGTGTTCGGCCCGGACGGGCTCCTTGCCTCTGGCGGTTCCGATGGCACAGTCCGCCTGTGGGACATCAGCGACCGGACCACGCCTCGTGCACTCGGCGGCCCACTCACAGGTCACACCGGCCCGGTCTACTCAGTGGTGTTCGGCCCGGACGGGCTCCTTGCCTCTGGCGGTTCCGATGGCACAGTCCGCCTGTGGGACATCAGTGGCTGGGCAGCACCTCGTCCACTAGGGGCCACACCCGTCAGCGACACCGAGCAGCCAAACGCGCTGGCGTTGGGCCCGAACGGCCTTCTTGCAACAGGCGGCGACGGTGGGGTGAAGTTGTGGGACGTCAGCAGTCGGGGCGCGCCCCACCTGCTCGGCACCTCAGCCCCCACCGACTCCAGCCAGGTGCGCTCATTGGCATTCGGCCCGAACGGCCTTCTTGCAACAGGCGGCGACGGTGGGGTGAAGTTGTGGGACGTCAGCAGTCGGGGCGCGCCCCACCTGCTCGGCACCTCAGCCCCCACCGACTCCAGCCAGGTGCGCTCATTGGCATTCGGCCCGAACGGCCTTCTTGCGACAGGCGGCGACGGTGGGGTGAAGTTGTGGGACGTCAGCAGTCGGGGCGCGCCCCACCTGCTCGGCACCTCAGCCCCCACCGACTCCAGCGAGGCGCACTCGTTGGCATTCGGCCCGAACGGCCTTCTTGCGACAGGCGACCTCGGCATGGTCCGGTTGTGGGACGTCAGCGGCCGGGCCGCGCCCCACCTGCTCAGCTCCACGCCCCCCAGCTACACCTACATGATCAACCAGCTCAACGCGGTGGCGTTCAGCCCGAACGGCCTGCTCGCCTTCGGCGGATCCGACGGCGCGGTGCGCCTCTGGGACATCAGCAACCGGGAGGCGCCCCGCCCACTCGGCGATCCACTCACCGGCGCCACCGCCTCGGTCTACTCGCTGGCGTTCGGTCCGGACGGCATACTTGCCGTCGGCGCAAACGATGGCACGGTGCGCTTGTGGGACGTCAGTGACCGGGGAGCGCCCCGTCCACTTGGTGACCCGATCGCCAGCGTCACAAACTCGCGCACCTCGGTCAACTCAGTGGCGGTTGCCCCTGACGGCCTGCTTGCCGCCGGCGGAGACGACGGCACGGTGCGCATGTGGGATATCGGGGTGCTCCAGTACCTGCGGAACGCCGCAGTCCAGGTCGCCTGCCAACGCGCCGGCCGGGGCCTGGACAAACAGGAATGGACTCGCTACCTCGCCACCGAGCCGTACCGGAACACCTGTCCGGCCAGCGCTCAATAGCCAAATGTAATGTTCGATCTTGTCGGTATACGGTCCTCTGTCGACACCACCCGGCGACCGGCCTAGAGACCCCTCTCGGGGCGTTGACAACCCGCGTCGATATTCAATGTCGACAAACGTCCCAACCGGCCACTGCCGACGGCAAGCTGATCGGCTACGCGCGAGTCTCGATGGCGGACCAGAACCCGACCACCAGGTCGACGCCGATACGAAGGGCAGCCGGTTGTGACGGTGTCCCGCCGGAGGGACTCGACGACCGTCGGCGGGGCACCGTGGCTGTTCCTACTGTGTCGGTCCGGCAGTTCCTCGCCCCCTTGGCCAGATCCGGCGTGGCTGGTCCAATTGGCGGTGGTTGCCGGGGCGGCCGGTCTGGTGATCAGGTGGTGGGTTGGGCGCGTACGGTCATGGTCGACAAGGACGCGTCGCGGGGGGTTGGGGATGACGGGAATCGAGGTCGCGGTCGGGGTGCTGTTCGCCTGGGCGGTCCGTAAGGCGCGCCGGGTCGGCGCCCAGGCGGATGCCGAGGTAGACCGGGCGGTGGACGCTGGGATGGACCGGGTGCATGAGCTGGTCAGCCGGGCGCTGGGTGAGGATCCGGCGCTGGGAAGGCTGCAGGAGGAAGCCCAAGCTGGCGCCGTGGAGTTGTCGGAGCGGACCCAGCAGCGCGTGGCGCGGGCCGTCGAGGATGCCGCCGAGCGGGATCCCGGGTTCGCCGCCGCGCTGGATCAGGCGGTGCGCGACCTGCAGGCCGCCGCTGCCCGGGCAGGCGGGGCGACGGTCTCGGGGACCACGTTCTTCGGGCCGACCGCGATGCAGGTCGGTGACCACAATCAGCAGACGAACACCTTCGGTGGCTGAGCATGGCCGCCGCCTCGTCGTCCGAGAACCCTGACGACGAGAAGCCGGCCCACGTACCGGCGGAGGACACACCTGCGGCATCGGTCAGTGGGAGCTCCTTTACCGGCCCGACCGCCCTGCTGGTCGGCTCCGGTGTACAGAACAACACGTTCCTCATGGGTTCGTCGCAGGTGACTTGGCCACACCGGGTCGGGGTCGTGCCGCGACAGGCGGACTGCTTCCAGCATCGGGCACCAGTCGACCAGCTGGCGACTGCGGTCACTGCCGGCGAGACGGCGGTGGTGTGCCAGGTCCTGGCCGGGATGGGTGGGGTCGGGAAGACCCAGCTCGCCGCCCACTACGCCCACCAGATGTGGGACAGCCGGCAGGTGGATCTACTGGTCTGGATAACCGCGGGCAGCCGGGAGCAGATCCAGACCGGCTACACCATCACCGCTGTCGACGTGGCCGGCGCCGATCAGGGCGACCCGGCGGCCGCCGCCGAAAGGCTGCTTGCCTGGCTGGCCGAAACGGAGAAGCGGTGGCTGGTCGTGCTCGACGATCTCGCAGACCCCGCCGACCTCGCCGGCCTGTGGCCGCCCGACCGGCCGGGCGGTCGTGTTGTGGTCACCACCCGTCGCCGGGACGCGGCCCTGTTCGGCCCCGGCCGTCGCCGGGTCGACGTCGGTATTTTCACCGAGGCCGAGGCGGTGGCCTATCTGGCCGCCACGCTCGCCGCCCACGGCCGCGCCGAGCCAGTCGACCAGCTCGCCGCCTTGTCCGCCGACCTGGGCCATCTGCCGCTCGCCCTAGCCCAGGCTGCCGCCTACCTGCTCGATCTGGACCTCGACGCCCCGACCTACCGGGCCCGGTTGGCCGACCGCAGCCGAACCCTGACCGACCTAGCCCCCAGCGCTCTGCCCGATGACCAACCGGCGCCGGTCGCGGCCGTCTGGTCGTTGTCGATCGACCGCGCCCACCAGCAACGCCCTGTCGGCCTGGCCCGGCCCCTGCTCGAGTCCGCCGCCCTGCTCGACCCCAACGGCATCCCCGAAATCGTCCTCACCAGCCCACCAGCGCTGAGATACCTGGCCAGCCGCCGGCCGGTTCCCGAAAAGCGTCGCCGACGTTGGCGACGCTCGCGTCTGTCCCCAGTCAGCGCGAACGATGCCCGCGACGCGCTGCGGGTCCTGCACCGACTCAGCCTGATTGACCACAACCCCACCAGCCCAGCCCAGACCGTGCGGATCCATCAGCTGCTGCAACGTGCCGTCCGCGAAACCTTGCCGCCCGACGGGCAGCACGCCGCGGGCCGGGCCGCGGCCGACGCACTGATGGCCGTCTGGCCCGAGGTCGAACGCGACACCACCCTCGCCCAGACCCTGCGTACCAACACCGACACCCTGCACACCACTGCCCCCGACCCGCTCTGGCAGCCCGACACCCACCGGGTTCTGTTCCGCGCCGCCAGCAGCCTGGGCAACGCCGGCTTGGCCACCGCCGCCATCGACCGCTACCACCACCTCGCCGACACCGCCCACCACCGTTTCGGCCCCGACCACCCGGACACCCTGACCACCCGGCACAACCTCGCCTACTGGCAAGGGGAGGCGGGGGATGCGGCCGGGGCGGCCACCGCCTTCGAACAGCTGCTCACCGACCACCTGCGGGTCTTCGGCCCCGACCACCCGAACACCCTGACCGCCCGGCACAACCTGGCCTACTGGCAAGGGGAGGCGGGGGATGCGGCCGGGGCGGCCACCGCCTTCGAACAGCTCCTCACCGACCGGCTGCGGGTCCTTGGCCCCGACCACCCGAACACCCTGACCACCCGGAACAACCTCGCCTACTGGCGGGGGCAGGCGAGAGCCAACGTGTCCGGTAACGAACGTTCGTGACACACGAAGATCCGAAGGATGTTGCCGCAGGTCGGCCGTGTAACGCGAGCCATGTACGCGCCTATGTCACGTGCAGGCCCGATTGCGAGACACAGCACGGATCGGTCCGATCATGACCGCGACATAGTAATCGAAGGATTGCCCGGTCCCCGGGTTGTCCGCGATGACGTCCGCAGGGCTCTGTGCGGCTGCCCGAGCGGGACGGTTGGCAGCATGGCGGCGCTGGTGGTCACGAGATGGTTCGGTGCGGCCAACTGCGCGCGCACTGGAGTGTGACCAGGTGGCCGGTGGCGCCGTCGGGGTCTGTGGCGAGGTCGCGGGCCAGCGTCCCGCCACCACCCGAGGCGCGCTGCTGTCGTCTGGCGTCGGCGCGACTACCCAGAAAGAGTGGGCCCGCCGGTCAGCCGGCGGGCCCACATCAGCCTTACCCCTTGATCACGCCACGGAACGCCCGCACGGCGACGGCGACGTCGCGCAGCCCAGCGGTGCTGCCGCTGCGCACAACGACGAACGCGCACAGCGCGAGGTAGGAGACGAAGCAGACGACGGGTAACCCCCGCCATCACGAGCGCCATAGAGGAGGTCTGAGAAGGGTCAGAGTGGGTAGCTCGACGGTGTCCGGAGCCTCGGTACAGGAGGCTGGCGATGGTCGAGCGACGGCGGTATCCGACCGACCTCTCCGATGCCGAATGGGAGTTGATCGCTCCGCTGATTTCCGGTCCCAAGCCCGGGGGTCGGCCGCCGGCGCATGAGCGCCGGGAGATCGTGAACGGGTTGGCCTATTGGATACGGGCGGGGTGTGCCTGGCGGTTGTTGCCGCATGACCTGCCGCCGTGGCAGACGGTCTACCACTACTGGCGGTGCTGGCGGATCGAGGGCCGCTGGGAGCAGATCCTGGCCCGGCTGCGGGAACGCGACCGGGTCGGTGGCGGCCGGGACCCGACCCCCGGGGCGGGCGTCGTGGACAGTCAGAGCGTGCGCGCCACTGACCGGGGCGGGCTGCACGGCTACGACGGCGGCAAGAAAGTCCCTGGTATCAAGCGCCATCTGCTCGTCGACACTGGCGGGACCGTGCTGGTGGCCTGCGTCAGCCCGGCCAACGTGGACGACCGCGAGGCGGCGATGGTGGTCCTGTCCCGGGCCCGGGACCTCTTCACCCGGCTACGGCGTGTGTGGGCTGATCAGGGCTACCGCGGCCAGCAGTTCTGCGACTGGGCCGAAGACGCGGTCGGCGTCGACGTCCAGATCGTCTCCCGCCGCGACGGCGGATTCCGCCATACCTGGGCCCCGGTCGGGGCACCTCCGCGACAGGTGCCGGCGTTCGCGGTGGTGCCGTGCCGGTGGGTGATTGAGCGGACGTTCGCCTGGCTGGGGAAGTACCGCCGCCTGTCCAAGGACTACGAGTACCTGACCGCCACCGCCGAGAACGCCATTTATCTCGCGATGAGCATGATCCTGCTCCACCGGCTCACCGGCGCGCCGCTGTGACCCTTCTCAGACATCCTCTAGCCGTGGTAAATGGGACCAGACTCGACCTCAGCAGCGTGTCGCGAAGGCCAATAGGGGTGCGCCCTTTACCCTGGTGACTGTGGGCCTTCCGGACGCGAAGGCTCCAGCGCCAGCTATCTTTCGCGACGGCTGTCTGGAGGATCTAGATAAGCCATGGAGCCGCAGGATGTAACTGACGGTCTACATCGGGACGATCCGACGATCCCTGCCGTAAACGGTGCGAAGGGCAGGCGTATGTCAGGATTGCAGGTAACTGGAAATGTTATTCTTGTTGAAGACAGCAGACGTGCAGAAAATGTTGTCATAGCTCAAGTCGCAGGCGATGCAACCACTTTCTCGGCGGTGGCCAACTGGGGCGACGGAACCACCGACACTGAGGCTAAGGTTGTCTCCACTGGGGTAAGAAGCTTCGTGGTGGTCGGCAGCCACCACTTCGATGAACCGGGTGACTTCGTTGTCACCATCCGGCTTAGCAACAACGATCTCACCACGTACGTTGCGACCGCAAGCGCGCTCGTCGGTTCCTCCCGTCTTAGGTTTGCCTGCCGCGCCTTCCGGCGACTTGTCGGCCGGCCAGCCCGGAACCGAGAGCTCGATGAGATTGCGGGCGAGACGAACGACGCCGTCCTCAACTCGATCGTGGCGACCAAATATTTCAGAGAACGCATTGTTCGCGATGTCTACGGACGGCTACTCGCTAAGGTGCCCGATCAGGCTGAATTGGAGCAGGGCATTGAGATCGTAGCGGCGGCAGGGACAGCGGCTCTAACCGCACAGCTTGCAACCTCCGACGAGTACTTCGACCGGAGAGGCTATGCTCGGCCAGCCGGTGTTGTAAACGCGTTTTATACAGATCTACTGGGACGGTCGCCAACCTCCGAGGAGAGCGCAAACGCCCTAACCGCGGCCGCTGAGCCCGCCCAGCGCGCCGAACTAGTCGCACGACTTCTGCGTTCTCCGGACGCGGGCGCACAGGCGGCACAACTGGCGGTACGCGCTTATGCTGGCCGCGCCCCTTCCCCGCAGGAGATCGCCGATTGGCTGACTAACGGACGAGTCTGGCCCGAGGCCATTGCAGTTGCTCTGGGCAGGGTGATGCCAGAGTCGTTCCCCGGAGACCCCGATGGCATCCCGGACGGCGCCGTCGCGGACCTTGCTATACAGGCCGGTTTCGAACTCCCCGATGAGGTTGTTCAGGGTCTTGTATCCTTTGTCGGTCGTTTGGTTTCCGACCTATTCCCCGGGCTACCTCTACGGGTGGAGAGCCTGGTCGGGCAGGGTCAGACTCTTGTTGCTGCGTGGATAGCACCACCGAGCGACGACTCAATCCGGGCGTGGATGACACGAACATCCGGAGATGGCAAAATCATCGCCGGCGCCGAGACATTCGGCTTTTTCGCTTCACTCGCATTCTTGAAAAAAGGAGCACAGCAAGTATTTGAGGGATTTCCGAAGCGACTTGACACCAATGGTGTTCCGAATCCTGACGGGGATGTGTCGCTCACTGGAATCGATGTCGAGTTGGATGCTGCCCATCAGGCTGTTGTAACTCATGTATCAGGGGTGTATCTGATCCCCGTATTCGGCGCCACCTATGGGGTTCGGTTTACAGATCACATTCGCGATCAGTTTGGTGCCGAAACCAGGATGAGCCGCGACTGCGCCGGAACGATGTCAACCAGAATACGGATCGAGGAAAGTAACTCGCGCGATTGGAACGGCGAAGATTGGGCTGGGGCGGCCTTCCTGGGTGCCGTGTTCTTTGTGCCTGGGGGCATTGAAATTGCGACCAACGTTATCTCTGCTTACACATCCCATGGTGGCGGTGGCGGTGGCGACGGTGACGTAAGTGGGAGTGGCCTCGGAGCAGTGTTCGCCGACCGCCTGCCGCGCTCGCTACTGTTTAACGGACTCAAATTGGTCCTCAACTACTCTAATAGCGAGGTTGGTGGCTCCGGCCTCACTCTGCGAGGAACGCACGGCTTGGCTGCACCAGTACCCTCAATCAGCATTGACGGCCCTACCTTCATCCCGTTCTTCCTCGGCGGACCTGGGATGGTCAGGGTGACCTACTCGCTACATATGCCTCTCTGCGACGTCCCCGGTGGGCTTTCTGTCATCTGGAGGCTGGGGAACGATGTTACTGGCAGGACCAATACGGATTCGCCGGAAGTTGCCGTCAATATTCCCGCGCCAGGTATCCGGGTTGGTTCAACCGGAAGACGTACACTGACCGCGTCGGTCGAGGATAAGAACCGAACGGTTGCGACTGCGACGCTCGATATCCATACGCAGCTCCAGCCTCGTCAACCGCTGCCGCCGCGACCTCCTGGATACCTGGGAGCATGGCCGCCGCCCGGCCTCTGGCCTCCAAAGTGAGGTATGCCAACTTCGGGAGGTCAGGTTCGTCTTCCAATCACGGTGTGGGGTGCCGGAAGTGCGCCACCGGGGTTGACCTGGGTCTTTAGGCGGCCCGTTCGTATTCGTTGATCAGTCCGCCGAGGACAGGTCGGCGCCTGATCCTTTCCGCCGTGAGGTCGGCGATGGGATGGTCGGGTCGAGGCGGTTGAAGCTCGAGGGCACGGTGGGGGCGTCGTCCGTTGTAGTGGCGCGCGTACTCGGTCAGGACGGTTCGTAGGTGCCGTTCGCTGGTGATCATCATGCGGTCGGTGACCTCGGCGCGGACGGTACGGACGAACCGTTCCGCGTAGGCGTTCGCGCGGGGAGCCTGAGGCGGGATCTTGACCGCGGTGATGCCGGCGTCGGCGAGGACCGCGTCGAACGAGGCGGTGAACTGTCCGGCGCGGTCGCGGACCAGGAACCGGAAGTCGGCCGCCCGGTGCCCGAGGTCCATAAGGAGGTTACGGATCTGCTGGGTGGTCCAACGGCCCATCCGGATACGCGGTGACTCCGAGGAGGTGAACGTAGCGGGTACCGACTTCCATGGCAAACAAGCAGTACAGGCGCCGCAGCGTCACGGCGCAGTCCACGTGGAAGAAGTCAACGGCCAGCATGGTCGAGGCCTGGGCGTGCAGGAACTGTCGCCAGGTCGAGTCGGTCTGCCGCCGCGGTGCTGGGGGCAGCCCGAGGGACTTCAGGACGCGGCGGATCGTGGACGCGCCGACTCGATGGCCGAGCTTGCGCAGCTCGCCCTGGATCCTCTTGTATCCCCACGTCGGGTTCTCGGTGGCGAGCTGTTCGATCAGCGCAGTGATCTCCGCGCTGATCGGCGGTCGTCCGGTCCGGCGGTGATAGGTCCACTTCCTGGCGACCAGGCGGCGGTGCCACCGCAGGACGGTGCCGGGAGTGACCAGCCGGTGCATCCGTAGCCGTCTCGGCAGCCGTCGGATCAGAGCGGCGAGTACGGCCCGGTCCGCCCAGTCCCATCGAGGACGCGACTGGGTGCGGCGCAGCACCGCGACCTCGTGCCGCAGCACGAGCAGCTCGATGTCTTTCGATGCTGACGATCGACCGAGCAGGACGAGCCAGCCACACACCCTGGCGAAGATCAGGTAGAGCAGGCGTACGGACATGTTGACCATCATGCCGGCGGCGGGTCCGTGGCATCGTCCCAGCTCACAGGCCCAGGCCGACTTTCCGCACCCCACAGGCCACGCGCGCCCGCCGCCAGGCCGCGCTCACCGCGTTCTTCGCCTGGGCGGTGCGCCACGACCTCATCGAGGCCACCCCCATGACCCGCCTCGACCGGATCACCGTGCCGGCCCGACAGCCCCGCGGCGTCGACCCGGCCCGCGTCGAGCACGTCCTGGCCGCCATCCCCGCCAGCCGGCTCCGCGACCGGGTCCTGTTCAGCCTGATCGCCACCACCGGGTTGCGCGCGTCCGAGGCTCTCGGCGCCTACGTCGAGGATCTCGAGCTCGACCGGGACAACGAGCACCTACCGTCACCGCCAAGGGCGGCCGCCGCCGCACCGTCCTGCTCGACGACCCCGCCCTGCTGGCCCTGCTGCGCCGTTACCTGCGGACCACCGGCTACATCCGTGGCCCGCTGTTCCGCGCGTCCAAGAACAGCGTCGGGGGCCGCTGCGCTACGCCACCGCCGAAGAAGCCTGGACCAACTACTGCGCCACCGCCAGCGAGAAGATCAGCCTGCACCAGCTGCGGCACACCCACGCCACCGAGCTCGAACTAGGCAATGTTGCATCTGATGCAACATTCGGCAGTTTCTGTGATCGCCCGCGAGCGGGAGTTTCTGTGCCAGTGGGGTTTCTTCGCGCGGGCTGACGACATGGGCGACATGCCGTCTGACCTGCTGTGATCACTCCTTCGATGCATTCGATGACAGATTGCGGCGTCTGGTGACGTTGCGTTCGGTGCCGCGATGTGGCGGCTGGCGCAACGCGTAGGGAGACGCTGATATGCGGTCGAGGACCGCGGGCACGGCGGCGCTGGCGCTCGTGGACGGCGCGACGCCGCTGCGGGCGGAGCCGGTGCTGTTCGACGAGATGCTGGCAGGTTTCCGCCGCCAGCAGGTCAGCCGCCGGCTGAGCTCGTCGCTGATCGACGGCCGGGAACGGGTGGTGCGCCGTTTCCAGGCGGCCAGCGGCAGCTGGCCGTGGACGTGGACGCCGGCGCAGCTGGAGGGCTGGGTCGCCGCCGGTGGCTGGGCGCACTCGACGGTGCGCAACTACCAGGGCGCGGTCGGAATGTTCTGTGACTACGCGTGCGACCCGCGGTATGGCTGGGTCGCCGAGTGCGAGCAGCGGGTCGGCCTGGCGCCGAGCCGGATCTGCCACGACGAGAACATGGCGACGCACGTCGCCGACCACGAGGGCCGCCCGGAGCGGCGGCCGCTGACGCGCGCCGAGCTGCAGGCGTTCTTCGACGCGGCCGACGACTGGGTCGAGCAGTTGGCGGGCAGCCGGCGCAAGGGCTGGCTGCAGGCGTTCCGCGACGCGGCGATGTTCAAGGTGATCTACGGCTGGGGGCTGCGCCGGGCGGAGGCGGTCCATCTTGACCTCGCCGACTTCTCGACGAACCCGG